>RFTM01000211.1 GCA_009923475.1 Gammaproteobacteria bacterium
CAGGAAGCGCGCCAGCAGGTCATTGGTCTCGCGGAAGCCGAAGCCGAAGGCGGTGCCGGCGGCCGAGAAACCCATCGCCGGCAGTTCCACCACAATGACGCGGTACGCGGGCGAGAAGGTCGCGATGAGCTCGTCGTAGTTCTCGAGCGTCATCGGCGGATCCGCGGTGAACACGATCGTGCGCCCGGCGCCCGCCTCCCGGTAGCGGAACTGCACCGGTCCGACGCGATGGAACCTCACGCCGGACGAACTCGTCGCCGGCCAGCCCTCGCGGAAGCGGCGCATCCGGCGCTCGCCGCCCACGGTGTCGACCAGGATCCCCATCCGGCGCAGCGATCTCGTCATACGGACTCCATGGTGCCATCCAGTGGTCCGGAAATCATCACGCCCACTCGCGTATCGGTTGGACATGTCGTTCGCGCGGTGCAAGAATATAACGCGTTATATAAACGGCCAAACAGGTGCCGGATGGATGTCCTCAGCGAACTCGGCCCCGCCTTCCTCGGCAGCCGTCTGAAGCGTCTCAGCGAACGGCTGCAGTCCGGCGCGGCGCGCATAAGTGCAGGTGCCGGTCTGCAGGCGCAGCCGTCGCACATGTCGATCCTGGCGGCTTTGGAGGGCGCGCCGCTCACCATCGGGCAGCTGGTTCAGGCCATCGGCATCAGCCAGCCGGCGATCACCCGCTCGGTCGGGCAGTTGGTCGCGCTCGGTCTTTTGAAGTCCCGGCATGGTGTCGACCAGCGGCAACGGACCGTCTCGCTGACCGCGGAAGGGAAGCGCGTGCTGGCACGCGCGAAACGCCATGTCTGGCCGAAGGCGGAGGCGGGTGTGCGTGCGCTGTTGGGGGAGGAGCTCGACAGGTTCATGGAAACGATCGGCAAGATGGAGGCGGCGTTGGCCGTTGCGCCTCTCGACGATTGGCCGGAACGCGCGGGCAGCACGCTGACGATCCGCGAGTACTCGGACGACCTCGCCGTGCACTTCCGCGACATCAACGCCGAGTGGATCAATGCCATGTTCCGCATGGAGCCTACGGACCAGGATGTCCTCGACCATCCGCGCGAACGGATCATCGACGCGGGCGGGACGATATTGTTCGTCGAGGCGCGAGGCTTGGGCATCGTCGGCGCGGGCGCCTTGATGCCGGCCAAGGACGGCGGGCTTGAGCTCACCAAGATGGGCGTCCGGGAGAGCGCCCGAGGGCTCAAGGCGGGCGAGCATCTGTTGGCGGCGCTCATCGCGCGTGCGCAGACGATGGACGGCGATCCGTTCTTCCTCCTGACCAACAAGCGCTGCGCCGCGGCCATCCACCTCTACGAGAAGAACGGCTTCCGGCACGATGCCGGGATCATGGCCCGGTACGGCGCCCGGTACGAGCGGTGCGACGTGGCGATGCGCTACCGACCGGCATGACCCACCGTGTCGAGCGCTACACGGGCGGGCGGGATGGCGAGATCGCCGCGATGGTCCTCGCGATCCAGAACGGAGAATACGGTCTTGCGCTGACCATCGAGGAACAACCCGATCTCGCGGACATCCCTCGCGCCTATGCCGACGGCGGTTTCTGGATCGCGACCGGCGCGGACGATGCCGTGATCGGCAGCATCGGGCTGCTGCGCTATGGATCGTGCCAGGCAGTGCTCAAGAAATTTTTCGTCGCGGCTCCGTATCGCGGCCCGAACGGACCGGCATCCGCGCTCTACGGGCAGTTGGTCCGGTTTGCCCACGAACAAGGCATCACGGAGATCTTCCTCGACACGCCGTCTGCGGCGACGCGCTCCCACGGTTTCTACCGCAGGGCGGGGTTCGAGGTGATCGACCGCGGCGGATTGCCGGAGGGCTACCGGTTCCCGGACCGTGATAGCCTCATCTTCCGTCTTAAGATTTGAAAGATCCGGTACGCGGTGCATCGCAGCCCGCTTGAGAGGTCATGAGATGAGCGCTTGGACATGCCTCGGTTTCGCCATCGCCCTCGAGATCGCGGGCACCTTCCTGCTGAAGCTCTCGCACGGTTTCGAGCGCTGGCAATGGGGCGCGCTGTCCATCGCCTGCTATAGCGCATGCTTCTTCATGATGGCGCCCGCGATGAAGGCGCTGCCCGTCGGCGTCGTGTATGCGATCTGGTCCGGCATCGGCATCGTCGCCGCCGCGGCGATCGGCGTGGTGGCGTTCGGCGAGAAGCTCGGGGCGATGCAATATCTCTGCATCGCGCTGGTGCTGGTCGGCGCCGTGGGGTTGCGGTTGACCGGGAAGGGTGCCTAGCGCTGGCGACCGTTGCGGCGCGCTGTCGCGCCCGCCGTTTCCGCTGCCCTCTTATTGGAAGCAGAGATAGGCCCACACGCCGTTGGTGTCGAAGAGGGGCTTGCCCTCCGAGTCCACGGGGGTCAGCGCATCGACCACGGTGAGCCCGTGGTTGCGCAGCGCGGTCGATACGCCGGCGCTTGCGGGGTTGGGCGGCAAGGCGGTGCGCAGTTGCTGCGATCCCGAGAACGGCGGCGAACTGCCATCGACCAGCAGCGGGCCTGACGCGGGGCGCGACAGGCCGAAGGCGTCCCAATGCGCCGACGCGCGGGCGTTCGGGACCAGCGTGTCGCTGTCGGAACCGAAACCGTACTGTCGCGCGGCCGGCGTGGCGTTCGGCTTGTTGGCGGTCCAGCCGTCGGGCCGGTCGGTGGTCTCGTTCCAGTCCGCCGGCGAGGAGAGGTAGCAGGCGCGGCTGAGCGTGAACGACTTGGCGAGAACGCCGGCATGGCCGCCGCCCTGCGAATGGCCCGAGACCACCACCTTGCTCCAATCGACGCTGCCATCGGCGAGCAGGTATCGGCCCCAGTCCTCGCCGGGCTGGTTGGCGCGCAGCCAAGCGAGGAATTTCGCGAGCCGGTTGACCACCGAGTCGGCGCGCGCGACCGGAGCCTGCCCGGGCACCGCGGTCCCGGTGCCGAGCACGATGGCGCTGCGCGCCTTCCAGTAGCACTCGGGGTCGGCGCTGGTCCCGCAGAGCGTGCCCATCGCGGTCGGGTTGGGATAGTTGAGCCCGATGGCATGGAAGCCGCGCGTGGCCGCGGCGCGCAGGATGTACACATGCTGGGTGGTCCGTGCCTGCGTGCCCGGCAGGAACAGGAACAACCTCCCGCGCGGGTTGACCGACGGCGAGGGGTTGATCGCGACATGCGGCACTTCGCCTGCGGCGGGTTCAGCGGTGATCGCGGAGTCGGTGGCGGTGGCGTTGACCTGCCGTTCCGACGAAGGGACGGTCGCGCCCGACAGCCGCTCGTTGAAGAACGCCCAGGCCACCTCCGCGAACTCGATGTCGCGGTTCTGGATGCCGGTCGTCGCGTTCGGCTGCACCAGCACCGCGCGGCTCGCGACCGTGTGGCCGGCGCCGTCGAGGCGCCACCAGCGCAGCGGCGTGCTGCCTGCGTAGTCGAAGCGGTTGGCCGGGCCGCCGTCGTTCGCGTCGAGGTCCACGACCTGCTGCGTCGGCGTCACGCCAGAGAGTCCGTTGACCTGCAGCCACCGGTCGCGCGTCGCCTGCGCGGAGATCACCTGACCGCGATTGCAGTTGCCGCCGAGGTTGGCGACGCAGCCGCCGTCGTAGGGCATCTGGGTGTCGGCGGTGCCGTGCGCGAGCAGGATGGGCTTGGGCGTCGTCGGCCCTGCGGCGCAGGCACCGGTACGCGGGTTGGCGGCGAGGCTGCCGCCCGAACTGGCGACCGCGGCGACGAGATCCGGTCGTGCGATCGCGAAGGCCTGGGTCATCATCGCGCCGTTGGAGCCGCCCGCCATGAACACCCGGGTCGTCGCGAGGCCATACTGGCCGCGCACGCGCTCGATGAGGGCGGCGAGGAACCCGATGTCATCCGCGCCGCTCGACACGCCGTTGTCGGCGCGGCAGTCGACCCAGCCGTCCTGACCGTCGGTGGCCGGCAGTCCGCCGGGGTAGACCACGACGAAGCCCTC
>RFTM01000212.1 GCA_009923475.1 Gammaproteobacteria bacterium
GCCAGCCCCTGCTTGTCCGCAAGGTACACGCGCCGTCTTCGCGCCGTTGACTTCGCCCTGCGGTCGCCGCCGAATCGCCTCATGGGGAGGTACAGGACGCTTCCGATGTTGGTCGCCGCGGCGCTGCTGCTCGCGGCCTGCAGCCGCGGCCCGCAGCCGTTGCCGCCCGAGCAGCTGCGCATCCGCCTCAACATCCTCTGCACGACCTGCGACGATTTCCTCGCCTGCACCGCGCCGGTCGAGGCGTCGCCCGCCCCGACGGTGATCTACCGGCTGCGCGAGAAAGGCTTCTGGGCGCAGGTGGCCACCCTTTGGGACTACCTGGTGCAGCTCTTCCGCCGCAAGGTCCGCGACGAGCGCCCGTTGACGGTCTACGTCGAGGACCGCGGGCAGCGCCGGGTGTCGGCCGACGGCGTGAGCGCGAAGATCGACCTGTCCGCCGGGCTGCTTGCGGTGCCGGACGGCAGCATCGACCTGCGCGACGGCGCGTGGCGCAGCGAGGCGGGCACGCTGCGCGGCGGGTGCCGTGCCCTGCCGCGGCGCGAAGGCTACGCCTTCGTGCGGGCGCTGCTCGGACGGCCGCTGCCGCCGGCCGCGCCATGAGCGGGGGAGGGCGGCTCGGCAAGGGCCGGATCGCGCTGCTCGCGCTGCGCTACCTGCTGGCGCTGTTCTTCATCGGCGCGGCGGTCAACAAATGGCGGCAGGGCTACCTCTTCACCGACCGGCTGCGGCGCATCTTCCTCGAGCGGCTGGAGGAGATCGATCCGCAGTCGACGGGCGCCTGGTTCATCGAGCACATCGGGCTGCCGCACTGGCAGCCGCTCGCCTGGATGGTCTGCTGGGGCGAGACCTTCGTCGCGCTCGGGCTGGTCTTCGGCTGCGTGACGCGCGGCGCCGCGGCCGGCGCGATGCTCATGATGGGCGCGTTCGCCGTGGGCGGGTACTATGACGCGTCGCTGATCGTGCTGGCGTTGCTGTTCCTGCCTTTCGTGCTGCTGCCCACCGGGCATTGGCACGGCCTCGACCGGCGGCTGCACGCGCGGTATCCGGCTTCACCGTTGTTCCGCTGAGGGGGTCGCATGTCCGAGCCAGCCACCGGGCCCGAGAGGGCGCCGACGACGCGCAGTTTCGGTCCCATCCGCCTGATGCCGGGCGTGCTGCCGAGCCATGTGTCGGCCTATCTTTGGGCGGCGTTCGTGAGCATCGGCGTCTTCACCTATGCGACGGCGCTGCAGCCCTACCTGCTCGAGGTCAACATCGGCGTGCCGCAGGGCGAGCGCGGGCGGGTCACGGGCGACCTGCAGTTCTGGCAGGAGATCGTCACCCTGCTGCTGTTCGGCGTGTTCGGCGCCTGGTCCGACCGCGTCGGCCGCCGCACCGTCTACATCTTCGGCTTCCTGGTCACGGCGCTGGCGTATGCCGCGTTCCCGTTCGCCGACGACACCGGTCAGCTGCTCATCTACCGGCTGGTGTTCGCGGTCGGCGTGGCCGCGCTCGGCGGGATGTTGGCGACGGTGCTCGCCGATTACCCGCAGGACCCGGACCGCGGCAAGCTCACCGGCCTGTCGTTCACGCTCAATGCGCTGGGCGCGCTGCTCTTCCTCGCGTTCCTCGTGCGCATGCCGCAGTGGTACCGGGACGCGGGGCTCAGCGAGGTCGACGCGGGGCGTGCCGCCTATCTCACGGTCGCCGCCGTCTGCCTCGTCAGCGCTGGCCTGATGGCTTTCCTCAAGCCGGGCCGACCGGAGCAGGTCGATGAGCGCCTGCCGCTGACGACGCTCGTCTCGCAGGGTCTCGCCGCCGGCCGCAACCCGCGGGTGTCGTTGGCCTATGCCGCATCGTTCGCGGCGCGCGCCGACCTCGCGATCATCGCCACGTTCTTCACGCTGTGGGTGCAGAAGGCGGCGCTCGCCGACGGCCTGACGCCGGCGCAGGCGGCGCAGTCGCAGGGCATGATGTTCGGCATCGTGCAAGGCTGCGCCCTGCTGTGGGCGCCGTTCTTCGGCTGGCTCGCCGACAAGATCGACCGGGTGACCCTGGTCATCATCGCCACCGTGCTGTCCATCCTCGGGTATGGCGGGGTGGGGCTGCTGTCCGATCCGTCGACCGGCGGCGCGGCCTTCGCGGCGGCGGCGATGCTCGGTGTCGGCCAGGCGAGCGGCATCCTCGCCTCGCAGGTGCTGATCGGCCAGGAGTCGCCGGGCGCCTATCGGGGCGCGGTGATCGGCGTCGCGGGTTTCTTCGGCGCGCTCGGCATCCTCGGCATCTCGAAGGCCGGCGGCATCACCTTCGATGCGTGGCGGCCCGGCGCGCCGTTCATCATCATGGCGGCGGCGAACGCCGCGTTGCTGGCCTATGCGATCTGGGTGCGGACGCGGCCGAGGCAGGCCACGCCCGGGTGAGGGACCGGCCGGGCCGGCTCAGTGCCGGTGGCCGGCGAACGACATCCGGTCGAGCACGCCGAGCAGCAGCGCCGACACCACGAAGGTGAGGTGCACCACGACGTACCAGAAGATCTTGTCGTTCGGCACGGTCTTCGCGTCCATGAACACCTTGAGCAGGTGGATGGACGAGATCGCGACGATGGAGGCGGCGACCTTCAGCTTGAGCGTCCCGGCGTCGAGCTTGCCGAGCCAGCCGAGCTTGTCGCCCTCTTCGGCGACGTCGATGCGCGAGACGAAGTTCTCGTAGCCCGAGAACATCACCATGACGATCAGGCTGCCGACCAGCACCAGGTCGATGAGCGTCAGCGTCACGAGCACCAGCTTGTCCTCCGGCAGCGTCGCGACCGCGAACAGCAGGTGCGTCGCTTCCTGGAAGAACTTGACGCCGAGCGCGAGCAGCGCGAGCGCGAGGCCGATGTACATCGGCGCGAGCAGCCAACGGCAGGCGAAGAGGAGGCGTTCGATGGAGCGTTCGATCATGGTCCCGTCCTCGGGTCAGCGTCCCGGCAGCATGCGCCGCAGCGTGTCGTCACGCACGATGTAGTGGTGCGCCAGCGCGGCCAGGGCGTGCAGGCCGATGAGCCAGTAGCCGGCGACGCCGACGGTCTCGTGGATCTCTTCGATGAGGTGCGCGAGGTCCTTGTCGGGCGCCACCAACGGCGGCAGCGTCAGCCCGAAGAACGGGACCGCCTCGCCCTTGGCGCTCAGCATCAGCCAACCGCCGATGGGCATGCCGAGCATCAAGGCATACAGCAGGCCGTGGACGACCTTGGAGGCGGTGCGTTGCCAGGCCGGGGGAGCCGGCGTGATCGGCGGCGCGGTGAAACGCGAGCGCAGCGCGAGCCGCACCACCACGAGCAGCAGCACGCTGAGGCCGAGCATGAAGTGCAGCGTCTCGAGGCGCTCGTAGGCGGGGCTGCCGTCCGGGAACTCGTCGTGCAGCTCGATGGCGGCGTACACGCCCGCCAACAGCACGAGCATGAGCCAGTGGAGCAGGATCGAGGCGGGGGGATAACGTCGGGCGTCCATGCCCTCATTTTACCCCAGCGCAGGTCCGGCCGCTGCCGGAAGACGCAGCCGGAAAACATTGACCGGCGCGGCACCGGAGGCGAGCGGGCGGGTATCTTCGAGCGTCATGCCGAGCGCGCGCAGCGTCTTCATCGAGCGCTGGTTGCCCGTGGAGGTGATGGCCAGCACCTCGGCGAGGCCCAGCGTCCGCCGGCCGTGTTCCAGCACAGCCGCCGAGGCCTCCCGCACATAGCCCCGGCCCCAGTGCGCGGGCAGCAAGGCGAAACCGAGGTCGGGCATCGGCAGGCTGTCGCGCCGCACCAGACCGCACATGCCGATGAACGCGTCGTCGGCGCGCAGGCCGAGCCTCAGCAGCCCGTGGCCGTGCGTGCGGCAGCTCGCGATCGGGCCTTCGAGCAGGTAGCGGCGGGCGTCATCCGGCGTGCGCACCCCGCGGTCGCCGATGTGCTCGTGGAACGACGGCTCGTTGAGCAACTGCAGCACCGC
>RFTM01000213.1 GCA_009923475.1 Gammaproteobacteria bacterium
CGCGATGCGCGCGGCCATCGCCTCGTCGTCGACGGGGATGCCCGTCAGCGCCGCGAGTTCGAGCACCGCGGCGGGCGACAGGGAAGGCGGCGACGCGCTCATCGGGCAGTCCGGAGTCCGTGGACGCGCGCTCAGCGCCGCCGGAAGTGCGGCAGCACTTCGGTGGCGTAGAGCCGCGCCTGCTCGACCATCGCTTCCTGGCGCGCGCCGTGGGGATGTGCGACCGGCGAGCCGCCGAGCTGGTAGACATGGTCGAGGCCCATGTCGAGGAGTTCCCCGAGCCGCGCACGGCACTTGGCCGGCGGGCCGCAGATCGAGAACCAGTCGACGAAGTCGTCGGGGACCACGTTGAGGTGACCGCCCTCCTCCTGCGCGTGGCGCTTCATGTCGTAGCCCGACTGCATGTGCGCGGCGATCGACTTCAGGCGCTCGGGCAGGTGGTCGAGCGGCGCGTCCTTCATGCCCGCGAAGTGCGCGACCATGCCGGAGATCATGCGGCCGAGATTGATCGCACGCTGCTCGTCGGGGTCGCAGACGAGGTTGATGTAGGCGCCGATGCGGAGCGACTCGCGCGGGCGGCCCGTCTCCTTCAGGCGCTCGAGCGCCACATCCATCGCCCAGCGGATGCGCTCGGGCGCGCTGCCCACGGCGAAGCTCACGCGGTCGCCCACATCGACGGCCATGCGGATGGTCTGCGGACCGGTGCAGGCGACATCCATCACCACCGGCTCGGGACGCAGCGAATCGAACCAGCGCATGCGCGAGGGCGTGCCGTTGCGGTCGACGGTCTCGCCGCGGGTGTAGGCCTGCACGCGCTGCACGAACTCGCGCAGCTGCGCGGTGGTGCCGTTCTTGATGCCGATGTGCGCCGCCGAGGAGTCGCCGCGGCCGATGCCGCAGATCACCCGGCCGTTGGACTCCGCCTGCAGCGTGGCGAGCGCGCAGGCCGTCACCGCTGCATCGCGCGTCACCGGGTTGGTGACGCCCGTGCCGAGCTTGAGCGTGGTGGTGGCGTGCGCGGCGAGCGCGAGCTGGCCGAACGGATCGGGGCTCAGGTTCTGCGTGTCGGGACACAGCAGCACATCGAAGCCAAGGGCCTCGATCTCACGCGCGAGGCGTGCGGTGTAGCCGGGCGAGGCTTCCATCACGATGCCGAATTGAGTCATGTCGGGGAACCTGCGCGCGAGGCGCGCGGTCGAAAACGGGTCGCAAGTGTAACCCGCGGCGCAAACGCGCTAGCATCGCCGCAACCGCCCCATGGAGTCGCCCGCATGAAGCCATCCGTCCGTGCCCTGCTGCCCGCCCTCGCCGCGCTCGTCGCCCTCGTGGGCTTCACTGCGGCTTCCGCGCCGGCCCGCGCCGACGAGTACGCCGACACCGTGCAGCTCTTCAAGAACGCCGGACAGAGCGGCACCTTCTTCGACAGGGCCTACGGCTACGCGGTGTTCCCCACCGTCGGCAAGGGCGCGCTCGGCATCGGCGGCGCGCACGGCAAGGGGCGCGTCTACGCCAAGGGCCAGTATGTGGGCGACACCACGCTCACCCAGCTCAGCATCGGCTTCCAGGCCGGCGGCCAGGCCTACAGCCAGATCGTGTTCTTCGAGGACGAACGCGCCTACCGCGAGTTCACCTCAGGCGAGTTCGGTTTCGGCGCAGGGGTCAGCGCAGTGGCGATCACCGCCGCGGCCAGCGCTTCGGCGAGCACGACCGGTAACAGCGCGGGGGTCAGCGGCGGCAAGAAGGACGCCACCACGACCGGCGGCTACTACAAGGGGATGGCGGTGTTCACGATCGCCAAGGGCGGCCTGATGTACGAGGCGGCGCTGGCGGGACAGAAATTCTCTTACCAGGCGAAGAAGGCCCAGTGACCTCGGCTTGAAGGAGGGCGGCCGAAGGCCGCGCCGGTCAGAAGACCGACGCGGTGCTCAGCAGCGACACCGCCGCCTTGAACAGATACAGCACGCCGAGAAACGCGGCCACGGTCAGAACGAGTTTCATGCGCCACCTCCGAGTCGGGGCCGATAGCACCGACAGTCTAATTCACAAAATGGACTCTACGGCGCAGATGGAGTCCCTCGATAGATGACTAAGGCCACGCAATCGGGGTCTGAAACCGGACATCCGGGTCGCACGATAAGTCAAAAAGACCCCGTTGCCGTCCGTCTGGCGGTCATTTTGGGGGTGCACCTGCGGGGTTGGACGGCGCCACGCCGGCCGCTAGCACCTGTACCCGGATGGCGCGGGCGGGGTCGAAAAGCCCGGCGGAGAGCGCTTTCACCTCGTCCAGCGTGATCGAACCGTAGTCGCCGCGCAGGCTGCGGGTGCGGTCCGGCCAGTCGGCGCGCGACTGCACCTGCGACACCGCATCGAGCCAGAAACCGTTGCTCTCGAAGCGCTGCGTGAAGCCCTCGATGATCGGCCGGCGGGCCCGCTCGAACTCGTCGGCGCTGATGCGGCCCGCCCTGACGTCGGCCGCGACCGCCTCGACCGCGGCCTGCACCTGGGCCATCTCCGAGGGCTTCACGTCGAGTTCGGCGCGGATCGTGCCGTAGCCGCGCTGCAGGTCCGAGGCCTCTACGGACACGCTGGGCGAGTAGGTCGCGCCGAGCTCCTCGCGCAGCACGTCGGTCAACTTGATCTGCATCACCTCGCCCACCAAGGCCAGCACCCGCGCGCGGCGGCGCACGAAGCCGTCCACCGCGGGCCAAGCGACGGCGAGCGCGGCCTTGTCGGCGCCGCCCTCATGGCGCAGCACGATCGGCGCGGCGGGCGCGGCGGGGAAGGCGAGCGGCTCGACGCCGCGGTTGCGGTCGAAGGCCTCCGTGCGCGGCGGCAGCGTGCCGAGGGTCGCGGCGACCGCCTCGATCGCACTCTCCGGATCGATGTCGCCGACCACGGCGACCTCCATCGCGCCCGCCTGCATCGCCGGCTCGAGCACCGCGCGCATCTCCTCCGGTCGGCGCGCTTGCAGCTCCTCGAGCGTCGGCAGCCCGTAACGCGGGTCGCCGTCGCGCAAGATACGTGCGAGGTCGCGGTTGAGCACGCCCTGCGGCGTCGCCTCGACGGTCTTGCGCCAGACGCCGAGCAGCGCACGGAACTGCTCGAAGGCCTCGGGCCGATAGCCCGGGTCCGTGAGCAGCGCAGTGATGAGCTGCAACTGCAGCGTGAGGTCGGCCGGCGGCACCGTGGCGCCGCTCACGAACGCGTCGTCATCGACGCTCAAGCCGAGCGCCCAGTTGCGCCCGGCCAGCACGCGGTGCAGCTCGTCCACCGAGTGCTTGCCGAGGCCCGCGTCACCGAGCGCGGTGTCGATCCAGAGATCGAGGCCGGGCTGCGACCTCGGCAGCGCGCGCAAGCCGTCGCCGAAGCGCACCTGCAGCGACACGCGGTCCTTGCGGTAGGGCGTGCGCTTGACGTTGACCCGCACGCCGTTCGAGAGCCGCGCCGTGACGATGCCGAGGTCAGCGATCTCGCCGCGGGCGACGACCTGCGCCGGCGGCCCGAAGTCCGCGTAGCCGAAGACCGCGGGCTTGGCCGCCGCGGGCGCGGTGACGGGGACGGCACGGCTGGCCCGCCAGGCCGCGAGGATCTGCTGCTCCGGCTGCTCGAGCGCGAGCGACCCGGTCATGAAGATGCGCGGCGGCTCATCGCCCCAGGCGCGGCGGAACGCGGCTTCGACCTCGGCGCGGGTGATGCCGCCCGCCACGGCCTCGAAGGCCGCGAGATCGGCCGCCGGCGTCGTCGGCACGAAACGGCTGTCGAACGACGCGACGAGCTCGTCCGCCAAGCCGCTGCTGCGGCGCGTCGGGGCGCCGTCGGCGGCGTTGCGGTAACCGGTGCGCAGGTCGCTCAGCTGCTCATGCAGTTCGGTGTCGCTGAAGCCGAACTCGAGCGCGCGGCGCAGTTCCTGCTCGGCGAGCGCCAACGCGGCCCGCCAGTCCTCCGGCTTCGAGAC
>RFTM01000214.1 GCA_009923475.1 Gammaproteobacteria bacterium
CGACAAGCACCTCAAGGACGATCCAGCGGGTTGATGTGCACGAGGCCCGCGTAACGCTTGAAGTCGTTGTCCGCCGAGTACAGCGTCCCGCCGTACTCGATCGTCATCGCCGCAAGGTGCGCGTCTGAGGTGAGGTTACCGCCGGTGCCGCTCTGGACGAGCAACGGCCGCAGCACCTCCCAATGCCGGGGCATCGGGCTGATGGGCCTGACGCCCGGCACGGCGAGCCATCCGTCGAGGTAGGCGGCGGCGGCCTCGACCTTGAGCGGGCGTTCGAAGATGCGCGGATGGGTGCTGACGCGCAGGAAGGCGAGCATCACCCCCCAAGAGAGCCCCACCGGGGTGTTGCGGGACAGCACGCCCTCCCACCAAGCCCGCGCCGCCTCGTGCTGCGGCAGGTCGCGGTTCACCACGTACAGCAACAGGTTGGCGTCCACCACGATCACTTGCGGGCTTCCAGCTTTAGGGCGATCGCCTCGTCCTCCATCGCCTCGGCGAGCGCTAGCGCCTTGACGAGGTCGACCCCCGGACGCGGCGCGCCCATCGAGGCCGGCAACACCCGGTAGACGAAGGGCTCGCCCGGCCGGTCCATGACGCTGAGCCCGAGCGCCAAGGCCTCGTTCACGACGTCCTTGAACGGTCGGCGGCTGTGGTGGGCCTTTTCCTGCAGGCTCTGGGCGATCTTGTCGTCCAATGTGAGGGTGGTACGCATCTTGATGTCTCCGTGAAGACATCATGATGCCTCCCGGGTCTTCCGGCATCAAGCCCGGGAGGCGTGGCGCGTTGACCATGCGCTATGGTCGGGACCATGCGTTGGCAGATCCGACCGTGGACCGAGGCAGACACCGACGGGCTGCATCGGCTCGTGCGCTCGTCTCTCAAAGAACTTTCCGGATGGCTACCGTGGTGTCATGAGAGCTATTCGCGTCGCGACACCGAAGCATGGATCGCGCACTGCCACGACTCGTGGGCAACCGGTACCGAGTTCCCCTTCGGAGTCTTCGAGGCCACGACGGGTGGGCCGGTCGGCGGCGTCGGCATCAACAAGATCGATGCGTCGGCCCGAAGCGCGAATCTCGGGTACTGGACGGGCACGCCCCGGCTCGGCCTCGGCGTCGCGCGCGCCGCGGCCATGCAGGCTGCAGAGTTCGCGTTCCTGGAGCTTCGGATCGAGCGCTTGGATATCGTGATCCACCCGCAGAACCTGTCAAGCCGCCGCGTCGCGGAGGCGATCGGCGCCCGCTTGACCGGCATCGTCCCGCAACGCCTGGCGTTCCGAGGCGCATGGGTCGACGCCGCTGTCTACGAGCTGCGCAGGTCCCTCTGAACTCTTCGCGCGACCGCTGCCGGCGCGCCCGAGACTGCCGACACGGGGCTGCCTTCGATCGTCCCGGCGCGGGGCGTGGCGCGCCATGGATGGCGCGCCCCGAGCCCACAGGGATGTGCTCTTCAGCGTCCCCGCGAAGGGACGATCGAAGGTAGCCTGGTGACCGTGGTGACCGTGGTGACCGTGCGCGCCGGTAGCGGCGCTACGCGTACCCCGCCCGCCATTCCGCCTTGTAGGTCATGCCCAGCGCGATGATGCGCGCGAGCAGGTCCTGGTAGCCGATGCCCGCCGAGAGCGCCGACTGCGCGAAGTCCTCGGCCTGCGCGAGGCAGGGGTTGGCGTTGGCCTCCAGCACGAACACCTGGCCGTCGGCGCGCACGCGGAAATCCATGCGCGCGTAGCCCGACAGGCCAAGGCTGCGGTAGATGCGCCGCGACAGGCGGTCGAGCGCGGACACGACCGGCGGGGGCAGGTCGACGGCGGCCTGGCGGGTGATGCCGTGGCGCTGCTGGTACTTGCGGTCCCACTTCACCTTGCGGGTGGCGATGCCGGCATGGTTCTCGGCCAGCGAGCCGAAACCGAGCTCCCACACCGGCAGGCGCGTGAGGCGCTCGTTGCCGAGCACGCCGACGTAGACCTCGCGGCCGTCGATGTACTCCTCGACCAGGGCGTCGGTGCCCACCTGGTCGTGGATGAAGGCGACGCGGTCGCGCAGTTGCTGCGGGTCCTGCACCACCGAGGCCTGCGCGATGCCGAGCGAGGCGTCTTCGGTCGCGGACTTCACGAACAGCGGATACCGCAGCCGCGGCGGCACGCGGAACTTGATGCCGCGGCGCATCACGGCGAACTGCGCGGTCGGGATGCGGTGGTAGGCGAGCAGCTGCTTGCAGAGCGGTTTGTCGCGCGAGAGCAGCAGGCCGCGCGGGTTGCAGCCGGTGTAGGGCTGCTCCATGAGCTCGAGGAAGGCGACGACATGCTGGTCGTAGGTGACGATGCCGTTGAACTCCTCCAGCAGGTTGAACACGACGTCCGGCTTCCAGTCGGTGATCGCCGCGCGCAGCTCGGTGAGGCTGTCGAGCACGCCGAGGCAGCGCACCTCGTGCCCGACGGCGCGCAGCGTGGTGATGACGTCGTACTCGGTGCGCCAGTCGTCGATCTGCTGGTCGGTGTAGCCCGCGGTGCTGTCGGGCGGGACGAGGCTCGGATGGACGAGGACCAGGATGCGGAGGTTTTTCATAGGGTGAACCCGAGAGTGGCGCCGGCGAGCGCGGCCCGCGACATCCGCCGCAGCAGGCGGCCGGCGGCGGCGCGCGCCTCGCGCGGCGTGCCGCGCACCCAAAGGCGGCGGTCGTGGCTGCGCTCGATGGCGACCTCGAGCAGCTGCCGCGCGGCGTAGGGGTCGATGCCGGTGCGCCGCACCGCGTCGGCGACGAGCTGCGCGCGCCCGGCGCGCAGCAGCGGCGCGGCCAACCTCGCCCGGGCGCGCGGCGGGCGCGGGCCGAAACGGGTCCCGAGATGCGCGTCCACCATGGCGAAGTCGCGGTGGGCGCGGCGCGCGACGCCACGGCGGTAGTAGTCGTTGAGGGTGCGGTCGTTCGCGGCCACGGTGTCGATGCGATGCGCCGAGCGCACCGGCGGCTCGCGGCCGCGCACGCTCGCCATCATGGCGTCCATCGCCTCGAGCTTGCGCAGCGCCGGCCAGCCGGCATAGCGGCTGCGCCAGCGCGAGCGCGGCGCGAGCCAGACGGCGAAGGTCTCGGCGAAATCCTCGGCGGGGTGCGCCTGGGCGTACCAGCCGTCGAGGTGCTGTACGAAGGCCCGGCTCACGGGATCGACGTGGTAACGGTCGGGGTACGGCGCGCGCGGCGCGCCGAAGGTCCCGCGCCACGCGCGGCGACGGCGCAACCGGTAGGCCGTGTCGATGGCGTGGCCGGCCTCGTGCCGCAGGATGCGCATCAGGCCGGCGGCGTTGCCGCCCTCGACGACGCCGCTCATGCGCCGCTCGAGGCGCTCGAGGCGCGGATGGGCGAGATAGAACGGGATGGCGATGCCCGGCACGCCGTCGGGGGAGAACCATTCTTCGGCGAACCAGACATGCGGCCGGAAGCCGATGCCGCGCGCCTCGAGCTCGGCGTAGAGGCGGCGGATGGCGCGGCGCAGCAAGGCGCGTCGCGGGCGGCCGAGATGCAGGTCGCGGAACCGCATGCGCAGCATGCGCGCGTCGGTCTCCCTCGCCCATGCGGGTCGCTTGGCCATCGTCGTCAGCTCCTCCGACGCCACTTTACGCCGGGTCCGCGAGCCCCACCAAGGCTTCGGCGAGCAAGCGGTCGGCGAGGCCGGCGATCTCGTCGCGGTGCGCGAGCGCGGCGACCCAGGCCGCCGGGACGGCGTCGATGCCGAGCCGCGCGCCGGCGAGCGCGCCCGTCAACGCGCCGACCGTATCTGCGCTGCCGCCGAGGTTGACGGCGCGCAGCACCGTGTCCTTCCAAGTGGCGCCGTCGGTCAGGGCACGTGCGGCGGCGGCGAGGACCTGCATCGCAGCGCTGCCGCCGCCATCCGCGAAGCCCGTGGGCGCTTGGACCACGATGTCACCGACCGGCGCGCCGCGCAGCGCGGCGACCG
>RFTM01000215.1 GCA_009923475.1 Gammaproteobacteria bacterium
AAGTGCTCGGGAGTTCCGAGGAGAATGCCCTCCGACCACAGCAGGTCGTCGGCGTCGGCACGCAGTGCCGGGACTTCGCGCAGGTCGATGTCCTCGCCGGCCTCGCCGATACCCGCGACGGCTGCCCGGCGCAGGGCTTCGGTGCGTCCGCCGGCGTGACCGCCGTGAACGATGAGCAGACGGCGCTTCACGGCCGCCGGTCGTCTTCGGCAGCCACCTTGGCAAACCACTGCAGGGTCATGTCGCGGCCGCGTGCAAGATTGACCGCCAGAATCGTCAGTACTGCGATCAGCGCCCCGAGACCCGCGAGCGCCATGTCGCGATGCGCGTCCCACTCATCGCCCTGGGTGCCGAGGAAGGCGGCGCCGAGATCGCCGCCGTAGACGAGGGCTGCCGCCCATTCGAGCAGCTCGTAGAGCAGCGACGTGGACATCACCAGATCGAGCGGCAGGAAGTAGCTCCAGAAGCCGCGCACGCCGGCGTGCCGCATCAGCAGCTCCCGCAGCGGCAGCACCAGCAACAGGCCGTAGGCGAAGTGCACCACCCGGTCGTAATGGTTGCGGGTGGCACCCAGGGCCTCGCTCAGGGAGAAGCCGCTCACGTCGCGGAAGGCGTCGTCCCAGGGCACGAGCGAGTAGGTGTAGTGGGCGCCCACCGCGTGCAGGCACAGGAACAGGAACAGCAGGCCGTAGGAGGCGTCCGACAGCGGCAGTACGCGGCGCGTCGCCACGAGGAAGCCGACACCGGCCAGGATCAGGACGTTCTCGAGCGCCCAGACCGAGCGGTCGACCGGGTCGATGGCGAGCACGACCCACAGCGCGCCGAACGCGAGGGCGAGCAGGGCGATGAAGCGGCGGCGTGACATCCGGAGGACAGTCTAGCGCAGCGGCGATACGCTCAGCGCTTCTCGACCGTGTAGACGATGTCGGTGCTGGCCTCCTTGCCGGCCTCGAACTTGATGGTCCAACGGTCGTTGATGGTGTAGCGCAGCTTGAGCGTGTTGATCGCCTCGGCGAGCGAGATGCCGTAGCTCACGTAGAGCCGGGTCGAGAGGTACTTGCCGAACACCAGCGAGGTCTCGTTGGCGAGGTTCTGCTCGATGCCCACGTCCTCGATGCCGATCTTCTGGCCGAGCTGCTGCGCGAGGATCGCGCCGCCCTGCGCGATCAGCGCCGCCCGGCTGGACGCCGAGTCGTTGGCCTGCGTGCCCTCGACGGTGCCGCCCGCCAGCAGCAGCGAGACGATCTGCGACTGCGGCAGCGACGGTTCGGCGAAGAAGCTCATGCGCGGCTCGCGCAGGGTGCCGCGCACGTTCACGCCCGCCTTGACGTCGGGGAATTCCTTGGTGGCGCGGATGTCGACGCCGGGGTCGCCGAGCGGCCCGCCGGTGAAGAGCAGCCGGCCGCGCCCGATGTCGAGCCGCCGGCCGAGCGCCATGTACTTGCCCTCCGCGACGCCGAGCTCGCCCGAGCCGCGGCTGGTGCCGTCGGGCAGGGTGACCACGTTGAGCGCGCCGGCGAGGCGGCCGGCGAGCCCCAGCGCCTCCACCGTCACCTTGTCGCCGAGCACGAGGCGGATGTTGCTCGTCACGCGGAAGCTCGACGCGGGGTCCGGGGGCTCGTCGCCGACCAGCACCTCGTCAGCCGATGGCAGCACCGCGCCCGTCAGGTCGGCCGGCGCGATGCGCGCGAACGGCACGCGGACCGTGCCCGAGGCGACGAGATCGCGACCGGCGACGCGGAACTTGAGGTCGGGCGAGGCCTTGATGGTCGCCTCCGGCACGTCCACCAGCAGCAGGTCTTCGCCCTTGACGGTGAGCTGCCCATACGGCTGCCGTCCGCGCCACTCGAGGTCGGCATCGGCGGCGATGCGGCCCTCGCCCATGCGCGCGGTGGACTTCAGCACGAAGCCGTTGTCGATGAGCCGCGCCTCCGCCTCGACGTCGCGCAGCGCCGCGTTGACCTGGTAGAAATCGAGCTCGCCGTGCTGCAGCCGCATCACGCCGTTGACGAGCGGCGCGCCCAGCGTGCCGCCCGCCACCAGGTCGAGGGACAGCGCGCCGGCGGCGCGGTCGATCTCCGGCACGTAGAGGTGCAGCAGCACCAGCGCCGAGGAGTCGGCGCGCAGCGTCGCCTCGATCGGCATCGCGCGCCAGCCGCCGGCCGAGTGCGTCGCGCGCAGCGCGCCGTCGACGCGGCCGCGTTCCCCGGCGGCGAGCTTGAGCGACGCCGTCAGCCCCTCGGCCGTCGATTCGGCCGTGAGCAGCCCCGTGCCGAGCGTGAGCAGGTCTTCCTTGGCGCCGGCGCGCTGCCAGCGCAGCGCCGCGTCGCGCAGCTCGACGCGCAGCGTGCCGAGCGGGTCGCCGCCCGCCCCGCCGTGCAGGTCGGCCGCGGCGTCGAAGGTGCCCGCGTAGCTCGCGCGCGGCGAGGGCGGGTCGAGCAGGCTCGCGAGCGGCAGGCCGCGCACCTCCGCCTTGGCGCGCCAGCCTGCGGCGTCGAAGCCGCCCTGCGCGCACAGCGTCGCCGGCACGGGCCAGCGCGTGTTGGCGCGGCTGCGCAGGCAGAACGGGTCCGCCTGCACCTCGCCCGGCGCCAGCGAGAGCGCGAGCGGCCCGGTGAGCGCGAGCCCGATGTCGGCGGGCAGTCGCAGGTCGGCGGCGGCCCAGGACTGGTTCCAGCGCTCGCCCGCGATGCGGCCGCGGCCGCTCGCCTCCAGGCCCACCTCCTCGCCGTCGAGGTCGAGGCGCAGCGCGTGGTCGGCGACCGGTCCGTCGAGCCCGAAGCGCAATCTTTGGAAGGACTGCCCCAGCGCGTTGATGCCGCGCGCCGTGATGTCGGCGCGCGCCGGCTTGCGCGGGTCGCCGGTCGGGTCGATGTCGATGTCCGCCTCGAGCCGCTCCACCTCGATGCCCTGCAGCGCGAGGTCGCGTCCGTCCACCTTGGCCTTCACCAGCATCGAGGCCGGCGTGCCGCGCAGCTCGCCCGTGGCGCGCAGGCTGCCGCGCGCGCCGGCGGCGATCACGCCGAGGTCGGAGGCGACGATGCGGAAATCGAGGTCGCGGCGGCGCGGCGACAGTTCGCCGTCGAGCGCGAGCCTGAAGCCCCCGGCCGCCACGTCCACGCGCCGGAAGGACAGGATGTCGCGGGCGTACCGCAGGCTGCCGGAGCCCCGCGCGGCCGTGCCGCGCAGCCGTCCGGAGAGCTCGCGCACGTCGACATCGACCACCTGCGCCGCGCCGAAGCCCGCGCCGCGCGCGTCCAGCATGAAACTGAGCGAGCCCGGCAGGTCGGGGCGCAGCACCGCGGGGTCGATGCCGCGCACCAGGCCCTTGAAGCGCCAGCCCTCGCGCTCGCCCCACGACACCTCGCCCGTCAGCGCCGCGCGCCCGCCGAGCAGCCGCAGGTCGCTGGCCTTCACTTCCAGCCGGTCGGGATGGAGCACGCCCGACATCTTCTCGTCGACCGGCGGCGCGCCCGTCGCCTCGATGCGTCCCTCGCTCGTGATGTCGTACGGTCCCGCGCCGGCGAGCGTGTAGCGGCCTTGGGGGCTCCTGACCACCGGTGCGCCGCCCTTGATCGGCCATCGGAAGTCCTTCCAAGTCCCGGCGAGCGCGATCCGCGGATGCTGGCCCGGCTCCAGCGTGACGGTGCCCGCGGTCGAGGCGCGCACCCCGGAAGCGGCGTGCTGCAGGTCGGCGCGGCGCAGCTCGAGCACCCGGTGCGCGTACATCGCCTCGACGTCGACCTGCACCGGGCCGATGCCGAGCCCCGAGGGGTCGAGCGTGCCCTGCGCGCGGTAGGCGTCCTTGTCGAGCGCGAGCGCGAGCTCGCCCGAGAGGATGCCGAGCGCCTTGCCGCCGCCGAACTCCGCGAGGTCGAGCTGCGAGACCCTGGCGCGGCCCTTGAGGTGCCAAGGCGGGAGCG
>RFTM01000216.1 GCA_009923475.1 Gammaproteobacteria bacterium
TGCTGCTCGGCCCCAAGGTCACCCTCCTCAACGAGTACTCCGCCTCCGACGGCGACCTCTTCCCCTACCGTTTCCGCGAGCACGGCCTCGGCAAGCTCATCGGTAAGCGCTCTTGGGGCGGCGTGGTCGGAATCAGCAACTCCCTGCCGTTCATCGACGGCGGCGAGCTGCGTAAGCCGGAGTTCGCCCCGTACTCAAAAGACGGACGCAACTGGATTATCGAGGGCCAAGGCGTCGAACCCGACATCGTCGTCGACAACGACCCCGCCCGCGAATTCCGCGGCGAGGACCAGCAACTCGACAGGGCGATCGAGGTGATCCTCGAGGAACTGAAGACCAAGGGCCAGACCATGCCGCCCCCGCCCCCGGGCACCGAGTATGCGGGGATCGAACTTTTCATCCGGCTGCGACGCGTTTAAGATTCGCAGCCCTCACCCCGGGCCCGGATAGCTCAGCTGGTAGAGCGGCGCATTCGTAATGCGTAGGTCGTAGGTTCGAATCCTATTCCGGGCACCATATCCCCCAGGGGCTTGCGACGCTTTCCTGGCGTCATTCCCAGGTCGGGTCGTCGCTGTCGCCCCGTTGCGATCTCACCCAGCCCGGTCGCCGCAGCGCAGGCTTTCGCGGGCGCGCTTGGCGCTTTCGAGGTCGGCCGGGTCGCGGGTGACCAAGAGCCGCATCAGCAGCAGGATGTTGGCGCTCGGCGCCTCGATGACGGTGGCATCGGGCGCTGCAGGGACGGCGGCGCGGTCGCTGCCGGGCGGCGCGACCCAAAGATCGAGGCGCTGCGCCGCGGGCGAGCGGTCGTTGACCACGAAGAAGTTGTCGGAGTTCGCGCCGTAGAGCGCGACCGACCAGTAGCGCGGGTGCGCCACCTCGGCCGTGACGCGCGCGGGCCCGCGCGACAAGTCGAGCGCGCAGGTGGCGTACAGCAGGTCCGGGCTCGGCATCACGATGCGGCGTTGGGTGTGGTCGGTGGGCGGCGGCAGGTAGACGCCCGTCGCGGCCTGCGCCGCGGGTTGGGCAGCGGTCTCGCGTGCGATGCGCGACATCGCCTCGCGCATGATGAGCCGCGGCAGCGCCCATACCGTCAGCAGGTGAGCGAGCACGGCGACGGCGAGACCGAGCGCCAGCCACCGCTGCCAGGGCTTGGTCGACCACGCGCTCACGGACATTCTCCCTGCAGCTCGATGCGGGGCGCGGCGAGCGCGCCGGGATCGGTCTGCACTTCGGGCATCGGGTTGTAGAGCCTGAGCGTCAGGATCAGGCCGCCGTCGCCCGGCGTCGGCACCCACTCGACGCTGCCGGTGGCGGGGGGCGTGGGCCCCGTGACCATGCGGAAGGAGCCGGCGGTGCGACCGGTCGGGTTTTCGCCGCTGACGCTGTATCGCTTCTCCGGGTTCGGGAAAAGGAAGATGTCATCCGCGTATGCGGTGACGCTCCACCAACGCGCGGGCGGGATGGGGCCGCTCACCGAGTAACGGCATCCTGCACGCAGCGGGCGGCCGGCGTCGTCGTGGTCGGCGACGTAATAGAGCGTCTCGCGGCGATCGAGGGCGAGCAGGGCCTTGAGGGCGATGCGCGCGCGGGTGTGCATGGACGCATCGGCGCTGCCGGCTTCGAGGTTGACGAGCCAGGGGCCGACGCGCTGGCCCGCCGGATCCGTGCGGGTGAGCCAGAGCCAGGCGCTGCCCACGCCGACCACGAGGCTGGCGACGACGGTGACGACGAGTGCGGTGATGCGGCGCGCGGTCACGCGATGCCGGCAGCGCGCCGGATGAACTCGGCGCAGCGCGAGGGCTGGGTCACCGGCAGCATGTGCCCGCCCTCGACGAGCTCGAGCCGCGTGCCCGGCACGCACGCCGCGAAGCCCTCGCCCTGCTCGCGGTGGTCGAGGATGCGATCGCCCCTGCCGTAGAGCACATGCACCGGCGGCGCGCCGGGTGCGGCCAGCGCCGCGTAGGCAGCCTCGATGCGCGGCATCACGGGCGCGACGGCGGCGAAATCCTCGGCGGCGGCCACGAAGTGCGAGGGCCGGACGGTGAGCACGCCGCCCGCGCGCGTCGGGTAGTCGGCGGGCATCCGCTCCGGGCCAAAGACGAGGTCGAGCAGCCGTGCGCGGCGATGCAGGAAATACGGCACGGCGAACACCCGCGCGAACACCGTACGCAGCGCGGCCGGGACCTTGAGGTCACGGAACGCCTCGGAAGAGGCGGGCGGCAGCGCGGTCAGCGGGGCGAGCAGCGCGAGGGCGCTGACCTTGTGCGGGTGGCGCAGCGCGATCGCGAGCGACAGCGCGCCGCCCAATGAATGCCCGACGAGCACCGTCCGATCGACGCCGAGCGCGTCCATCGCGGCGACCACCGCGTCGGCCTGTTCCTCGAGCGTGGTCGTTCGGCCGGGTTCGCGCGTCGAATAGCCCGAGCCGGGACGGTCGAGCGCCACCACGCGCGTGTCGCGCGCGAGTTCGTCGACCAGCGCATAGCGGAAATGGTGCAGTTGGCCGGCGAGACCGTGGAGCATGACGATGGGCCTGCGCCCCTCGCGCGCGTCGCCGGCCTCGACCACATGCAGGCGGGCCCCCGGCACCTCGACGAAACGGCCGACGGGCGGCACGACGGTCTCGGCGCGGCGTGCGGCCGCGCGGCTGAAGGCCGCCATCGCGACGAGCAGCAGGGCGACCGCGACCAAGAGGCCGATGAGCATCGTGGGCAGCAAGCCGGAGATCGTCATCGGTCAATCCCCGAGCAGGCCGCGCATCAGCCGGTAGTAGCCGGTGGGCATGAGGCGCTCGAGGAAGGCGCCCGCCTTGGCGTCGTTGCCCACGAGGATGCGCGGTGCGCGACGCTCGACGCCCTGCAGGATCGTCTCGGCGGCCTTCGGGGGTGGCAGGCTGAGGAGCTTGGCGGAGCGCTGCTGCATGGTCTGCATGGCTGCCGCGTCGACGGCGTGGCCGACGCGCGCGTCCACCGCGATGCGGGTCGCGACGCCGCCCGGGCAGACGACGCTGACGCCCACCGTCGAGCCGTCGAGTTCCTGCCGCAGCGCCTCGGAGAACCCGCGCACCGCGAACTTGCTGGAGCAATAGGCGGTCTGGCCCGCGGCGGCGACGATGCTGAACAGGCTCGCGACGTTGACGAGATGCGCCTCGGGCCGCTGCTTGAGCAGGGGCAGGAAGGCGCGCGTCATGCGCACGAGGCCGTGGAAGTTGATCGACAGCAGCCACTCGAAGTCCTGCTCGCTGACCTCGTCGAAGCGGCCGGCGAGCGCGACGCCCGCATTGTTGAAGAGCAGGTCGACCGCCGGGTGCGAGGCCATGACCACGGCAGGGAACGCGGCCACCTGGTCACGGTCGGCGACATCCAGCGCGTGGCAGGAGACGCGCAGGCCGCGGGGCGCAAGTTCCGCGGCGAGCGGTTCGAGGGTGGCGGGCCGGATGTCGGCGAGCGCGAGGTGGCAGCCGCGGGCCGCGAGCCCCACCGCGAGCGCGCGCCCGATGCCGCTGCCCGCGCCCGTCACGACGGCGGTCTTGCCGCGCAGCTCGAGGCGGGCCATCAGGCGGCGCCCTTCTTGCGGCGGAAATGCAGGGCGGGGTCTTCAAGGCGGCGGTATCGGGTCACGACGAGGTCCCTCAGGTAGTTCTGGTGCACGCGCCAGGGGAAGCGGTCGCCTTGGGTCGGCAGCGCATCGAGCGCGCGCTGCACGTAGCCCGAGGAGAAATCGATGAGCGGCCGCGGCACGACTTCGGGGTCGCGCTCGGCGACCACATAGTCTGCGCCCTTGCGGGCGAGGCGCTTGACGAGCCGCACCACGTATTGGGCGATGAGGTCGGCGCGCAGCGTCCACGAGGCGTTGGTGTAGCCGATGGTCAGCACGAGGTTCGGCAGGCCGCTCAACATCGCGCCGCGGTGGACCA
>RFTM01000217.1 GCA_009923475.1 Gammaproteobacteria bacterium
TGCGCGAGCTTGATGAAGTCGACGAGGTCGGCGAGCGTCGCGTAGCGCCGGCCGCGCTCGAGGTCGGTGACGAAGGGCGGGCCGCCCACCGGCGAGAACACGGTGGCGTCGCCGCCGAAGCGCACCGTGCGCGCCGGGTTGCGCGCATGCACCTCGAAGCTCTGCGGAGCGGTCGCGAGCAGGGCACGGCAGAGACCGCGCGGGAAGCGCACCCGTTCGCCCTGCACGTCGGCGCCCGCCGCGCGCCAGAGCCGCAAGGACTCGGGGTCGCGCCGGAACTCGATGCCGACCTCCTGCAGGACGGTCTCGGCGTTGTGTTCGATGATCTCGAGGGCCTCGTCGTGCAGCAGGCCCACCGCCGGGATCTTGCGCCGGATGTAGCCGAGCTTGGCGGCGGCCTGGCGGCCGCGGGCGGCGCGGCGGTTCTCGCGGCTGCGGCGCGCGCCCGGAGCGTCGCTCGGGGGGGCGTTCGGGGCCAGCATCGCTGCGCCCACCGGCAGGCTGAGCAGCGGCAACAGGCGGTAGCCGCGCGTGGGCCCGTGGCGTGCCGCCAGCCGGTCGGCGAGCAGGCCGCCGATCGCGGCGCCCACCGCCGCGCCGATCCACGGGACCATCGCCATCAAGCCGCTCTCGAGGCCCTTGAGGCCGCGCTGTTCGACGAGATAGAGGAACGACCAGGACATGATCATGTAGAACACGAAGTTCATGCAGAGGTAGGAGAGCGCGAGCAGCAGGATGTCCCGGTCGCGCAGCACCTCGAGCATCCGTTTGAACGTGAGCGGCGGTGCGGGCGGCGTCGGGTCGAGCTCCGCCAGCTCCTCGGCGGTGACGCGGCGATGCTGCTCGGGACGGTCGCGTCCGTAGCGCCACCAGCCGAGGGTCAGCAGCAGCGCGGGCAGGGCGGTGCAGAGGATGGCCTGCTGCCAGCCGAGCTCCGCGGTGAGCGCGACCAGCAGCGGCGGCGTCAGCGCGCCGCCGAGCAGCATCCCCGAGGAGATCAGGCCGTTGGCGAACGCGAACTGCCGCGAGGGGAACCAGCGCTCGGCCACGGTCGCGAACACCGGGAACACCGGCCCTTGTCCGAGCCCGAGCAGCGCCTGCGCGACGAGCAGCACGCCGAGCAGCGCCGTCCCGGCCAGCAGGTAGGTCGGCAGCACGGTGGCGAGCGTCGCCAGCACACCGACGAGGCCGATGCCGGTGAAGACGGCCCGCGGACCGAAGCGCTGGCCGAGCGCGCCGCCGGGCAGTTGGCCCGCGGCGTACGCGGCCGTGAAGGCGAGGAACAGCCAGCCGAGCTGCTGTTTGGAGAGCTGCAGGGCTGCGCTGAGCTCCGGCGCCGCCACCGAGACCGTGGTGCGCTGCACATAGGCCATGGCGGCGAAGCCGAACATGTACGCGTAGATCCACCAGCGGACGCGCAACGGCTTCAAGTCGGGGCACCGGATCGTACCAAGGAGAAGGACAGAGACTGACCGCGGCCCCGGAGGCTGTCAACCGGGGCTGACTGCGCGTGACGGGATATGCCCGATTTGCGAAACTTTGGGCCTCCTCTCTCCAGCCCTCGGGGTGATTGATGTCCTTCGGAAAGTCCGCGCTCGATGCGATCGAGCGCGTCGGCAACCGCCTGCCCGATCCGACCACGCTGTTCCTCATCTTCATCGCGCTGCTGGTCGGCGTGTCGGTGTGGGGCGATGCCGCCGGGTGGTCCGCGCTCAACCCCGCGACCGGCAAGCCGGTGGTCGCGAGCTCGCTGCTCTCCGACGCGAACCTGCGCAAGCTGCTGGAGGAGATGCCGAAGACGCTGACCTCCTTCGCACCCTTGGGCACGGTGCTGGTGATGATGCTCGGCACGGGCATCGCCGAGAAGTCCGGCTACTTCTCGGCCGCGCTGCGCGGGGCGCTGCGCAACGCGCCGCGCCGCATCCTGACGCCGGCCGTGGTGTTCGCGGGCTGCATGTCCTCGCTCGCGGTCGATGCGGGCTACGTGGTGCTGGTGCCGCTCGGCGCGGTGGTGTTCGCCGTCGCCGGTCGCCATCCGCTCGCCGGTCTCGCCGCGGCCTTCGCCGGGGTGTCGGGCGGATTCTCCGCGAACCTCTTCCCGTCCTCGCTCGACGCGCTGCTGCTCGGCATCACGCAGGAAGCCGCGCGGCTCGTCGACCCGACGTGGAGCTACGTCATCACCGACAACTACTACCTCATCGTCGCCTTCACCTTCCTCGTCACGCTGGTCGGCTGGTTCGTCACCGACGTCATCGTCGAGCCGCGGCTGGGGCCGTGGTCGCGCAGCGACGAGCAGAAGCGCCTCGAGGAGAGCGCACTCGCCGCGGGCGAGCGCAAGGGCGTGCTGTGGGGCACGGTGGCGCTCGCCGCCACCATCGCCGCGCTCTGCCTGCTCGCGCTGCCGGGCGGAGCGTTGCGCGGCGAGGGCGCTACGCTGCCCGTGCAGCTCGGCCCCTTCTTCACGGCGCTGGTGGCGGGGCTCGCAGTCGCCTTCTTCCTCGCCGGCCTCGTGTTCGGCATCTGCGCGGGGCGCTACCGTTCCGACAAGGACGTGGTCAAGGACGTCAACGATTCGATGTCGGAGATGGGCGCGTACATCGTGCTCGCCTTCGTCGCGGCGCACTTCATCGCGATGTTCAACTGGTCGGGGCTCGGCGGCATCCTCGCTATCCACGGCGCCGAGGGCATCCGCGGCCTCGGCCTGCCGGCGCCCGCGCTGTTCGTGATGCTGGTGCTGTTCACCTCCGCGGTGAACCTGCTGGTCGGCTCGGCCTCCGCCAAGTGGGGTCTGATGGCGCCCATCCTGGTGCCGATGTTCATGCTGATGGGCTACAGCCCCGAGGTGGTCACCGGCGCGTACCGCTTCGGGGACAGCGCCACCAACATCATCACGCCGCTGATGGCCTATTTCCCCATGGCCCTCGTGTTCGCGCGCCGCTACCAGCCCGCTGCGGGCATCGGCACGCTGGTGGCGCTCATGCTGCCGTACTCCCTCGGCATCCTCGGCATCCTCGGCGCCTCGCTGCTCATGCTCGGCGGCTGGATCGCGATGGGCTGGCCGGTGGGCATCGACGCGGGCATCAGCTACGCGCCGCCGGCGGCCGCGCGCTGAGCCGGCGGCCGGGCGCGCTTGCGGGCCGGGGTGCGACGGGCGTATATCGGTGCTGTCATCCCGGGAGGCACCATGAAAGAGAAGCAGACCTATCCCGCCTACATCGGCGTCTCGGACATCACCACCACCTCGCACGAGCAGATGCGGGTCGAGGGATTCTTCGAGGGCCAGCCCTCGCTGATGTTCGACGAGCCCGAGGGTTTCGACATCGGCGATCCGCCCGACCTGCGCGGCCGATCGCGCGGCTGGACGCCGGTGCATGCGCAGCTCGCCGCGCTTGCGGGCTGCACGTCCATCACGATCGCCGTGGTCGCGCGCGACCAGAAGTTCAAGCACAAGGGCCTGGCCACCAAGCTGCGTTCGCTGATCGACATCCGCGGCTTCTTCTTCGACCTGCACCTGCAGCCGAGGTTCGAGCAGCTGAACTTCGACCTCACGCTCGACACCCGCGAGTCCACGGCGCGCATCCGCGCGCTCGCCGCCGAGACCCACCGCCGCTGCCCGCAGCTCGGGCTGTTCCGGCTCGCGGGCATACCGATGCTCGTGACCTGGTACCGCAAGGGATCGCGCCGGCCGCTGTTCGAGGAGCGTTTCTCGATGCGTCGCGGCCGGACGCCCGAAGACCGGTTGGTCGCGGTGGCCAAGCGCTCGGCGAAGAAAGCGGCGTGACCGGTCGCATGACGGCCGCGAGGCTTCGCTAGAATCGCCGTCATGCCGAGCACCGTCCGTCCCGTGCCGCCCGACATCGCCGCGGCCGTCGCCGCGCTGCGCGCCGGCGA
>RFTM01000218.1 GCA_009923475.1 Gammaproteobacteria bacterium
GCCTGACGTGCGTTGCGGTGACAGCGCGATGACGTCGAAGCGCACGGCGTGCCGCGCGAGATCGCGTCTTTGCTGCAGCAGTTGTCGGGCCGCATGAATTATCCGGCGTTGCTTGCAGTGGTCGACGCTGGCGGCGCCGCCGCCGTGACTGGCGCTCGAGCGCAGTCGAACTTCCACGATCAGCACGACGCCGCGATGGAGGGCGACGATGTCGAGCTCGCCGCGACGTCGTCGGTAATTACGCAGCACGATCTCTGCGCCGGCGGCTTGCAAATGCGCCGCTGCCAAATCTTCGGCGTCGCGGCCCAGGCATAGATGGCGAGCCGGGTGTGCCCCCGAATGGCGCACGCTCGAACGGCGCGCCCGCGGGGCGCGATGGCGCGACTCAGTCACCGCCGTTGTTGGCGTTGGGGATTGCGTCGAGCAGTCGCAACCCGCTGTTGCCGATCTCTGCCCAGCGCAGGCTGCGCTGTACGCGTCCCGCGGCATCGATCGACAACTGCCCGGTCGCGCCCACGAGCGGCGAGTCGGCGGTCGGTGTTTTGCCCGAGCGCAGCGCGGCCTGCAGCATCCAGGCATCGTGACCGAAGGCGAACAGACGACCGCGGCCGTTGCTGTCGCCGAACGCGGCCGTGATGTCGGCGCGTAGCGCGGCGACGGCGGGCGCTTCGGTGGCAAGCGACCAGTCCATGTCCGGAAAGACGAGGCCTGCGAGTTCGGAGCCCGCGCGTCCATCCCAGACGTCGGAGGTCGCGTAGGCGGGCAGGTCACCGCCACCCTGGAATCGCAGTTGTGGCCGCCATTGTCGCAGCGAGGCGGCTTGACCCGGCGTGAACACGAAATCGACGTCGGCGCGCCGTCGCGACTGGAAGGCGAGCGGCGTGTCGATCACGGCCTGGATGCGTCGGTGTCGCGCGATACTGTCATCGACGCGCAGCGCCGATTGCAGGGCCTCGCCGACTTCGCGACCGCTCAAAGATTCGCTGGCGAGGATCACTCCGCCGCCCGCCTCGAGAGTTTCGCGAAACGCCGCGAGCACGCGATTGCCCCAGTCGCCGGCCGGTGCGAGCACCACGGCGCGGCGGCGCCCTTCGGCGAGTGCGCGTTGCGCGACCGCGCGTGCTTCGTCCTCTGGCGACAGACCGAATTGTTTGACGGTGGGCGGCGCGGGCTGATCCGCAGGCAAATAATTGAGCGTGAGGATCGGCGGCGCGCCCGTCTGCGCGGCGTGCGCGGCGGCTGCGACCACCTCCTCGCGAACCAAGGGGCCGATGATGAATATGGCGCCCGCGCGCGTCGCGGCGGCCATGGCTTCGGCGACGCTCTGCCGCGCGGTGTCGTAGAAACGCACGGGTGTGCGGGTGCCTTCGGGTTCGGCGAACTGGGCGGCGAGGATGCCGTCGCGCAGTTGTGCGCCGACACTCGCGTTGCGTCCGCTGAGCGGCAGCAAGGCCGCGACGTGTGGCGCGCGCGGCAGGGGTTGACCGGAAGGCGTGAGCGGTGCGGCACCCGCCTCGAGATCGCGTGCTAGCGCCGGGGCGAGCGCCGGAGGGGCCGCCGGACGCAGATTCGCGGCCGTGACCGATGCGGGCTGCGACGCCGGGGGCTGCCCGACCACCGCCAACGCGGCCGCAGCGGGATGATTGGGGTAGCGTTTACGCCAGGCCGCCGTGATCCCGGCGTTGGCCGTGATGGGTGCCCGCGCAGCACGCACTGCGAGGGGCGCGGCCTCGAGCCAGCCGCTCGCCAGCGTGTCGCGGCCCGCGAGCCGCGGATCGATCGTGATGCCGCGCTCCACGGTCGCCTGCAACTCGGCGAGAAACTGGCGGCGCAATTGTGCGACGCCGACGGCATCGGCCGCCAAGGCTTCGCGTTCCACTTGACTGCGGATGGCCTGCAGCGGTCGGTTGGTGGCGAGGGCGAGTTGCTGCCTGAGTGCATGGTAGGCATCGATGCGCGCCGCACCACTCGGCGCGCGCAAGGCCGCGAGCAACTCCCACCCGCGAGCGTTTTCGCCGCGGCGGAGTGCGACGTCCGCGCCGAGCAGATCGCGATCGAAAACCTGCAGTTCATCGAGCGGCGGCATCAAGCGAGCGAGTGCCTGGGCTGCGGCGTCGGGGTTGGCGGCCCGCAACCACTCGCGGGCGGCGGGCAGCCAAGCCGCGTTGGCGATGAGAGACTCGGCCGTCGATGCGGCGACGGCTTCGTATTCGCGTGCGGCCGCGGCGTGATCACCGCGCTCGGCGAGGGCGGCCGCGCGCTCGACGCTGGCCGTTTGCCGCGTGTTCGGCGCGCAGCTCGTCAGCGTGAGCGTCAGCAGCAGCACCAGCAGTCCGCGGCGCACCGCGATCGTGGCTCGAGAGGTCATCGATGCACTCCGGCTGCCTGTGCGGCAGCGTGCCGATTGAATACCGCGATCGGCGCGGGCACGATGCACACGCGCGAGATCACGGGAGCGAAATTATAGTGGCTGCAGAGCAGGTGGCGGGCGGCAAGCGCGAGATCACCCGAAGCGAATCCGCCAAGACCGGCCGTGGCAGGCTCGAGGTGGTGGCGACACCCATCGGCAACCTCGCCGATCTCTCGCCGCGGGCGCGCGAGGCTCTGGCCGAGGCCGATCTGATCGCCGCCGAAGACACTCGCCGCAGCAGTCAGTTGCTGTCGGCGCTCGGTTTGCAAAAGACGTTGATCTCGCTGCACGCGCACAACGAGCGCGAGCGTGGCGATGCGCTGCTCGCGCGGCTGCTGGCGGGCGAGGTGATCGCACTCGTGAGTGATGCTGGTACACCGCTGCTCTCCGATCCCGGATTCGATCTCGTGCAACGAGCCGCCGCCGCCGGCATCGAGGTGCGCAGCGTCCCCGGGCCGACGGCGATCGCGGCTGCACTGTCGGTGGCGGCAGTACCCACCGATCGCTTCTGTTTCGAGGGTTTTTTGCCGACGAAACCGCGCGAGCGTCGCGAGCGCCTCGAGTCTTTGCGGCGCGAGCCGCGAACCCTCGTTTTCTTTGAAGCGCCGCATCGGATCGTGGCTGCGCTGCAGGATTGCGCGGCCGTTCTCGGTGGTACGCGCCAGGCTGCGGTGGCGCGCGAGCTCACCAAATTGCATGAGAGCGTCTATCGCGGTCGCCTCGAAGCGCTTGCGCAGCGCGCGCTGCAGGAGCCGGCTTTCGAGCGCGGTGAAATCACTTTGGTGATCGCCGGCGCCGCGCTCGAGGCAGCAGGCGAGGGCGCTACGACGACGATCGAGCCGATCGCCGCCGAAGAGGTGATGGAGCGCGTGCTGCGCGCGGCGCTCGCGCACTTGCCAGCAGCCAAGGCAGCGGCGATCGCGGCCGCTGCGAGCGGCCTTGGGCGCGAGGCCGCTTATGCGCGCGCGGTCGAACTTGCCGCCGCGCGACGCTGAGTGCCGCGAGCCTGCAGTCGGTAGTGAAGAGTCCCTGATCGCCGCAACGTGCGCTCGCGCATTTGTGATCGGTGGCATCGGCGCGTATCGTCACCCTCGGAGTCGGCCTATAAGCCGGGTTCTGTCGTGGACGACCATTCCTCTGGGACACCCGTCACCGGATGCCTCTAGCAGCCTACCCGGAAGTCACGCTCGGACACCGCGCTGCAGGTTTCCCTGCGACTTCCCTATTTGGCCTTGCTCCCGGCGGGGTTTGCCGTGCCACGACTGTTACCAGCCGCGCGGTGCGCTCTTACCGCACCATTTCACCCTTGCCTGCGATCCCTCCCGCGAGGGGAGTTTGCGCATCGGCGGTATCTTTCTGTTGCACTTTCCGTGGGCTCGCGCCCCCCAGGCGTTACCTGGC
>RFTM01000219.1 GCA_009923475.1 Gammaproteobacteria bacterium
TTCCTGGTGTCCGCCGCGCTGCCGCGCCCCGTCGGCGGCTCCGCCGCACCGCGCCGCGCCTGGGACCTCACCGGCGCCGCGCTGCTCACCGCCGCCATCTTCGGCCTGCTGTTCGGCCTCAACCGGCTGCCCGTCGAGGACAACCACCGCGACCTGCTGGTCTGGGCCATCACCCTCGGCGGCTTCGTCGCGCTGTGGGCCTTCCTGCGCCACGAACGCCGCACGCCGGAGCCGCTCGTCGACCTGTCGCTGTTCGACGAGAGCCGCGAGTTCAAGCGCGCCTGCATCGCCTTCACCAGCTACTTCGCGGCGCTGCCGGTGCAGCTCTTCATCCTGCCGCTGGTGCTGATCGGGGCGCTCGAGTTCAGCGCCTGGGACACCGGCATGACCATGGCGGTGATCGCGGTCGCGACCACGCTCATCAGCCCGCTCGCCGGCAAGCTCTCCGCCCGCTTCGGCACGGCCCGGCTCGCGGTGCTGGGCGCGGCGCTCACCGCCCTCGGCTACCTCGCGCTCTTCGTGGTGACGCCCGCGAGCGGCCAGCTCGCGCTGATGCCGGCGATGCTGCTGCTCGGGCTCGGCTCCGCGTTCTTCTTCGCGCCCAACAACGCGCTGATGATGGGCAACGTGCCGCCGCGCGCGCTCGTCACGGCGGCGGGCCTGATCGGCGTGCTGCGCCAGTCCGGCTACGCCGCCGGCTTCGCGATGATCGCGAGCCTCGTCACCGCCATCCAGGACAACCTCGAGGAGGTGTGGACCGCGGCGAGCACCGCCCACCTGCGAGCCGACACGGCGAGCGGACTCGCCCGGTTGTTCGAGGGCGGCGGCATCTGGTCGCCCGAGATCCTCGTGTTCGCCATGCGGGTCGGCGTGCTGATCGCGGTCGCGATACTCGCCATCACGGTGCTCAACAGCTGGCCCAAGCTCGCGCTCGGCCGACGTATCGCCACGCTTGCCGGCGGCGGCGTGCTGGCCGGCGTGCTGGTCGGCGTCATCGGCATCGCGGCACTGAGCGGCATCCCGCTCGCGCTCGGTGGCGCCCGCGCGCCGGCCGTGGCGGTCGCCGCGCCCTCGCCGTTCGGCTTCCAAGCCCGGGCGGTGGCCGAACCGGCCCCGACCGCGACCGCCGACGGCGCCGCGCTCTATGCGCTGCATTGCCTCGCCTGCCACGGACCCGACCTCAAGGGCTTGCCGGGGCTCGGCATCACGCTCGCCGGCTCCGGGTATGTGGCGCGCAGCGAAGCCGGGGCGCTCGCCGCCTTCCTCAAGGTCGGCCGCATGCCGGGCCAGCCCGGCAGTGTTTCGGGTCGGGTGATGCCGGGCTTCGCCTACCTGCAAGACGCCGAATTGGCCGCCCTGGCAGACTTCGTCAAGTCCCGAGGACCGCAGCCCTAGGCCTTGAATTCCAAGGACTTATCCCCAACACATGTTCTTGAGGTGGCGGCCCGGCCCGGACCCGGATAAATTTGCGTCCGGAGCGAACCACCGTGCTTGGAATGAGTCCAATGCGCGGTTGGAGCACCCTGTCGGGCGACCCCCAACGAGTGCGCGACCGACCCTCAGACCACCCAGGAGACCTTGAGCCCCATGAAACGCATCCTGCTCTTCCTCGTGACGAACCTCGCCGTGGTGTTCGTGCTCTCGATCGCCATGCGCCTGCTCGGCATCGACCAGTACATCGCCGCGCAGGGCGGCAGCGCCTACGGCCTGCTCGTGTTCGCCGCGGTGTTCGGCTTCGGCGGCGCGATCATCTCGCTGCTGATGTCCAAGTGGAGCGCCAAGCGCATGATGGGCGTCCGCATCATCGAGCAGCCGCGCGATGCCGTGGAGACCTGGCTGGTCGAGACCGTGCGCCGCCAGTCGCGCGAGGTCGGCATCGGCATGCCCGACGTCGGCATCTTCGACTCCGCCGACCCGAACGCCTTCGCCACCGGCGCCAACAAGAACAAGGCGCTGGTCGCCGTCAGCACCGGCCTGCTGCAGCGCATGAAGCGCGAAGAGGTCGAGGCGGTGCTCGGCCACGAAGTCGGCCACGTCGCCAACGGCGACATGGTGACCCTCACCCTCATCCAGGGCGTGGTCAACACCTTCGTCATCTTCCTCGCCCGCATCATCGGCGGCTTCGTGGACCGCGCCATCTTCAAGAACGAGGAAGGCCGCGGCATCGGCTACTTCGTGATCGTGATGGTCACCGAGCTGCTGCTCGGCATCCTCGCCAGCGTCATCGTGATGTGGTTCTCGCGGCAGCGCGAGTTCCGCGCCGACATCGCCGGCGCCAAGCTCTCGAGCCCGCGCCACATGGTCGGTGCGCTCGAGGCGCTGAAGCGCGTGCACCAGCCCGAGGCCCTGCCGCAGCAGATGGCCGCCTTCGGCATCAACGGCGGCATCGGCGGCGGCCTGCGCAAGCTCTTCATGAGCCACCCGCCGCTCGACGAGCGCATCGACGCGCTCAAGCGGGCCAACGGCCTCGCCTGAGACCGGACGACGCTTGGCCGACGGCGCCTACAGCCCGAAACCCGCCTCCCCGGCCTGGCGCCGGTGGGGGCGGGCGTTCGTCCATTGGTTCGACACCGGCCCGCACGTCGTGCCGAAGGACGGCGAGCCGCTGCCCGACATCCCCGACCGGGTCGAGTGGGCCCGCATCCTGCCGTTCGTGGGCATGCACCTCGCCTGCTTCGCGGTCATCTGGGTGGGCTGGAGCCCGGTGGCGGTGGGCGTCGCGGTCGGCGCCTATCTCTTGCGGATGTTCGCGATCACCGGCTTCTACCACCGTTACTTCTCGCACCGGTCCTTCAAGACCTCGCGCGTCGGCCAGTTCATCTTCGGCGTGCTCGGCGCCTCGGCGGTGCAGCGCGGACCGGTCTGGTGGGCCGCCCACCACCGCCACCACCACGCCTACTCGGACAAGCCCGAGGACGTGCACTCGCCGGTGCAGCGCGGTTTCATCCTCTCGCACATGGGCTGGTTCCTGACGGCGCGCGGCTTCCGGCCGGACCTGCGCCGCGTGCGCGACCTGCTGCAGTTCCCCGAGCTGCGCTGGCTCGACCGCTTCGACATCCTCGTGCCGGTGGCGCTCGCCGTCGGCATGTTCGGCTTGGGCGCCCTGCTGGCCCGGGTCGCCCCGCAGCTCGGCACCAGCGCCGGCCAGATGCTGGTCTGGGGCTTCTTCATCTCGACCGTGGCCTGCTACCACGGCACCTACACCATCAACTCCCTCTCGCACGTGTTCGGCCGCCAGCGCTACCGCACCGGCGACACCAGCCGCAACAACTGGCTGCTGGCGCTCGTCACCCTGGGCGAGGGCTGGCACAACAACCACCACCATTTCCCGAGCTCCACCCGCCAGGGTTTCTACTGGTGGGAGATCGACATCACCTACTACGTGCTCAAGGTCATGTCCTGGCTCGGCATCATCTGGGACCTGAAGCCCGTGCCGGTCGCCATCCGCGACCACTCCCCGCGGCGCATCACCCCGCGCGGCGGCTGACCCCGGCCCGTGCCCGTCTGGCGTGCGCGATCGCCGCGCGCGCCGCCCTCGGCCCCGCCCTGGTGTAGCCTTTCCCTCCATGAGCCGAGTCGCCATCGTCGGGACGGGCATCGCCGGCATGACGGCGGCCTGGCACCTGCACCGCCACCACGACCTCACGGTCTTCGAGGCCAACGACTACGTCGGCGGCCACACCGCGACCGTGGACGTCGAGCGCCACGGCCGGCGTTACGCCGTCGACACCGGCTTCATCGTCTTCAACGACTGGACCTACCCGAACTTCATCGACCTGCTCGAGGCGGTGGG
>RFTM01000220.1 GCA_009923475.1 Gammaproteobacteria bacterium
GCGAGGTCGTCCGCCGCGGGCGGCACCCGCGTCGGACGCGCCGGCCGCGGCAGCACCGCCCAGAGCCACAGCCGCGGCAGCAGCAACAGCAGGATCGTCAGCCCGTTCGCGACATGCAGGTGCTGCAGCGCCTCGCGCGCCGCCGTCCCCCGCGGGGTGGTGCCGACCTTGGTGGATTGGTAGAGCTGGAAGAGCACCAGCGCGAAGATCGCGACCGACAGCGCGCGCTCGAGCGCCCGCAACCGCCCGTCCCTCGCGGCGCCGTTCACCGGCGCACCGCGCCGATGACGGCGTTGGGCAGGATGGCGTCATCGAAGTCGGTCGAGGACACGCCCGTGCGCACGATCACCAGTTCCAGCGAAGGCACGATGTACACGCGCTGACCTCCGAAACCGTCCAGGTAGATGATGTCCTGCGCCGCGAACGGCGCCGAATGGAACGCCTTGATCGTGTGCCGGTTGTAGGGGCGCTCCTTGGCGGGCGGCGACCCGAGCCAGACCTGCATGCCGAAGTTGGGGTTGCGCGGCGACGGTGCGGTCATCGCGTCGATCCATGCCGCCGGCAGCACCTGGTCCTCGCCGACGCGGCCATGGTCCAGGACCAACCGCCCCACGCGCAGCCAGTCCCGCGCCGTCGCGAAGAGGCAGCAGAACCCGCGCGGCATGCCGCCCACGCGGTCCATCCACAGTCCGGCATCGCCCGCGCCGAGACGCTGCCAGACGCGCTCCGACAGGTACTGCGCGTAGCGCTTGCCGGTGGCCCGCTCCAGCACCATCACCAGCACCTGCGAACTCGCGTTGTTGTACTGGAACTCGCTGCCGTGCGGCGCCTCGGTGCCGAGGCCGAGCACCCCCGTCTGCAGGTCCGAGCCGAACAGGATGCGGGTGGACTTCCAGGTGCCGAACACCGGCACCTCGAGACCGCTCGACATCTGCAGCAGTTCGCGCAGCGTGATGTCGCGATGGGCGTCGCCGCGCCACTCGGTGATCCACCTCGAGGCGGGCGCGTCCACCGAGTCGATGTGGCCGTCGGCGATGGCGCCGCCCACCGCCAGCGCGAGCACGCCCTTGTGCATCGAGTTGGGGTTGGTGCGCGTCGTGGCATCGAAGCCCGGCCAATACTTCTCGTAGCGCAACGCGCCGCGATGGAAGACGAGCAAGGCCACGGACTTCATCTTGTCGGCGTAGGCCTCCGCCTGCGCGAGCCCGCGCGGGTCGAGGGTATCCGGCGGCGCGACCGGGATGTCGTCCCGCGGCAGACCGCGCACAACCTCCTGCGGCTGCGAGTCGGCGACCGCCGCCGGCTCCGAGAGGGACTGCCCGAACACCAGGTTGCGCGCCACCGTCGGATCGGCGATCCAGGCCGCGACCAGCGCGCCGAGCGCGCCCAGGATGACCACGCCGAGGATCCCGCCGACGATCCGGCCCGCCCATCGGAAGATCTTGCGCATCACCTGCCCTCCGCTGCGCGACGCGCAGCCAATGCTGTCCGTATCGCCGCATGCCGCGCGGCGTCGATCGGGTAGCGCCACATCAGCGCGATCGGCACGAGCAGCAACACCGCAGGCAGCACCGAGGCGCCCAGCCGCACGCCGAACGCCGTGTCGGGCGCGAGCGCCTGCCCCATGCCCGCGTAACCGAAGCCCTGCAGGAACTGCAGCCCGACCACCAGCCCGAGGCCCATGCCGAGCTTGAAGACGCAGGCGAGGAAGGCCATGTGGCCGCCCATCTGCGCGACACCCGATTCCAGTTCGTCGGAATCGACGGCATCGGCGGTCATGGCGGGCGGCGTGATCATGGTGCCGCCGTTGCCGAAGGCCATCAGCACGTTGACCGCCAGCACCGGCCAGGCGATGCCCGCGGGCACCACGAGCAGCAGCAGATAGGCGAACGCGGTGATGGCGTTGGCGAGGCAATAGGCCCGGTGCTTGCCGATCGCGTTCGAGATCCGCACCCAGGAGAACGCCAGCGTGGCGGCCGCCACGGTGTTGACGAGCGCCACCACCAACACCTGGTCCGGGATGCCGAGCGCCTGCGAGATCAGCGCCGGCTGCACCGCGAAATACGCCCCCATGGCGATGCGGTCGACGAGATAGGCGCCCGTGAGGCGACGGAACGGCGCGTTGCGCCGCAGGATCCCCCACAGTTCGCCCCAGCCGGGCGTCCGCTCCGCCGCGGCGCCGCTCGCCGGCACCCGCGCGAAGCACCACAGGATGGCGATCGGCAGCGACACCGCGAAGAACACCCCGACCGCCTGCACGATCTGCGCGTAGGACGGCGCGGCCACGCCGCGATAGAGGTTCCAATAGACGATGCCGACCACCGTCGCGCAGAGGAAGCCGAGGAAGGCGCCGCTCTCACGGAAGCCGGCGATGCGCGAGCGTTCGGCGTAGTCGTTCGACAGTTCGCCGCCCCAGGTCTGGTGCGGCACGTACACCATCGTCCATCCGGCGTAGAACACGGCGAGCCACACCACGAGGTGCAGCAGCGACGCGCCCTGCGGCGGCAGCAACAGGTACCAGGCCGCGACGAGGACGATGGGCGTCCCGGCCAGCATCCAGATGCGGCGGCGGCCGAAACGGCTGCGGGTGCGGTCGGAGAGCGCGCCGACCAAGGGGTCGACCAAGGCCTCCCAAAAACGGCCGACGAAGAACGCGAGCGTCACCATCGCCACCGAGAGCCCGACCTCGGCCGAGTAGTAGACCGGCGGCAAGAAGACATAGAGCGGGGTGAGCACGGCCTGCAGCGCGACGGTCGGCGCCGCGTAGGCCAGCAATCGACCCGTGCTCAGACGGTCCGCATCCGGACCCGCTGCGTCCCCTGACATATCCCCCCTCGTCGCCGCGCGTCGAAAGCGCAGCGGCCTGACGCATGTTCGTCGTACTGCAGCCCGGTCGCCATTCCACCTATCGGTCCGCGTCCGCCATGTGGACAGCGGCCGAAAGCCGTGTCTAGAATCTTGGACATAACAAGACCACAGATACGGGGGTATCTCACGATGGACTCGACTCGTCCGATCAGGGCTTTGATCCGCGGCCTCGACGCACTCACCGTGCTCAACCTGCGCAACGGAGCCACCGTCTCCGAAGTGGCGCAGGAGATCCGGCTGCCACGCACCACCACCTACCGCATCCTCGAGACGCTGAGCCACGCCGGCTTCGTGTACCGCGATGTGAACGATGACCGCTACCGCCTCACCATCATGGTCCGCGGGCTGTCGGACGGCTACGACGACGAAGCCTGGGTCACGCAGATCGCCCGGCCGTACATCCATGAACTCGGCAAGGAGATCGTCTGGCCGGTCGCCATCGCCTCGCTGTCGGGCACCACCATGATGGTCCGCGAATCCACCGACCATCGCAGTCCCTTGGCGGTCGAGCGGTATTCGGCGGGCTTCCGCGTGCCGCTGCTCACCTCGTCGTCGGGCCGCGTCTATCTCGCCTTCTCCTCGCAGTCGCACCGCGAATCGCTGCTCGAGATCCTCGCGCGCTCGAACAAGGAAGAGGACGCCCTCGCCCGCAACCGCACCGAACTCATGAAGCTGCTCAACGACGCGCGCATGCAGGGCTACGCCTCGGCGGTGCGGCCGCGGCGCGTCTCCGACGAGATCAGCATGGCCGTGCCCATCATGGATGAAGACCGTGTGCTCGCGGCCGTCACCATCCGCTTCAGCGGGACGGCGGTGCCGCTGAAGCTCGCGGTGGAGCGCTTCCTGCCCAAGCTGCGCGAGACCGCGCAGAAGATCCGGCAGACCTTCGCCGAGCAGCAGCGCGAACCGCCCCACCAGCAGC
>RFTM01000023.1 GCA_009923475.1 Gammaproteobacteria bacterium
TCGTTCTTGGCGTAGTCGATCTGGGCATCGACGTTGCCTTTCGCGACGAACAGGTCGATCGCGCCGGAGCCGGTCTTGACGCCCGTGGTCAGGCGCGACACGCCCGCTTGGATGACCGGGTCAGCTTCTTCCTTCCGCGCGCGCTGATCGCCCTGCAAGGGCGCCCTTCGTGCGGGCTCGCTGAACGCCCGCGAGCCTGATTGGTTGAAAGCCCATCCCGCAAGCTGCAGACCCGCGGACTCGAGCGACTCGCGCAGCCTGGGCAGCCCGGACTCGAGCAACGCGCGGACCTCGCCGTTGGCGACACCCACTGTCGCCGTGACGGCGTTGCCGGTCAGCGTGAGGTCTATGTCCATCGTACCGAGATCAGCCGGCGAGAGCTGCATGCGGACGCTCCAGTTGTCGTCGCGGATCTGTCCCAGGACCCGCTGGGCGACGGCGTCGGCGAAGGCCTGGACACGATCGCCGAACTTCAGGTTTGCATCCGGCACATCCAAGGTGCGCGATGCCTCCCCGGCGGTGACCGTCTCGGCTGGCATTCCCGTCGGCAGCCGATCAGCGGCCCCCGGCAGCGAGATCATCGCCATCGTCGAGGGCATCGTGACAGACGCCGTCGCAGGCGCGCGCTCGGCAACGGTATCCGTCCGGCCTGCAGACACCTCCAGCATCAGGTCGCGGATCGACCGCACACCGATACCCGGCGGGACCGAGGCGCTGTCGAGCGCCGGGAGGGCTGCAGATATCGCCCTCGATCGCGACCCCAGCCTCGATGCAGTCGAGGGCGTAGACTGCCCATCCGTACCTGCCTGCAGCGTGGTCACGGCCGGCGGGACAAGACCCGGCGGCTGCGCGACGGAACGCGCCGCAACCTCTTCCGGAACGCCGGGATCGGTGGGGCGGAACGTCATCCTCGCCCGCCATGACGAACGGTGCTCGTCGACGATGGGCAGCATGTCGGTCGGCGGCGCCGTCGACGTCGACGCAGCCGCAGCCAAGGGCAGCGCAGCCGGTGCCGAAGCCGTCCCCGGCGTCGTGGGCAGCGTCACCGCATTCACGGCGACACCGCGAGGGGTGACCTCGGAAGCCAGCCTCGATCGCCAAGACAAAAGGTCCTCATCGACGATGGGCGCAACGATGTCCGGTGATACGCCCGCTTCCACATCGACATCAGCCATCGCGACATGGCCGACGACCGCCGGGGGGGGCATCACGGTCGAGATCAGCGGGATCGATGGGGAAAGGATCGAGGTTGCGTCGTAGTCCTCGAGAGATGCTGCATCGGCAGCTGGCTCCTCGGCAACTGTGGCATCGGAAGAGGTGAGATCGGCGGGCGCAGTCTCGATCAGCAACAGCCGTACGAGGCCCCGGTCAATTCCCATACCCACCGCGAACTCCTCCAGCTTCGGATCGACCGCCGGCACCGACCGAAGTCGGTCCATGAGGGCCGTCTCCGGCGGCAAGCCCGGCAAAGCCTTGCCGCCCTCCGCATCGCCCCCGTCGACCGGCACCTCGGGCAACACATCAAGGGGGATTCCGGCCGGCGTCGATGCCTCAATCATCGCCGTCGCGAATGCCGCCTTTTCAGGGCCGGAAAACGGGGCATCCGACAGTTTTTCCAGCGGATTGATGCCCATCGGGGCAGGGGAACCGAGCGAGATCGGCAGCGCGTCTGGGGGGGGCATGGTCACGGAGTCTTATTGCCGGTTGAGTGCGATGACAGGGAGTGTGCAACTTGGATGCCAGAATAGGCGGACCGCATGCGCTGACCCGCCTCGTCCAAGGCTTTCTGTTCCTCCAGCTCCGACTCCCGAAGCGCCTCACGGCCCGCTCCATCCGACACACGATCAAGCGCGTCTGCGAACCGCCGGCGCTCACGGGCGTCCTCCAGCGCCGCCGCGAGCAGGAACTCGGCCTCCGCGACCTGGTTCTGCTGCTTCTGCGACAGGTCCGTCAACCATCCGGCGAAATCCCGGTAGAGGCGCAGCGCACCCACGATCTGCCCCGCAGTCTCGTGCTGCGCGGTCCGCGCACCATAATCGCCGAGATATCGACGTACCGTATCCAAACGGTCCTGCTCGGTCGCCAGGACGCGCCGCCGCTCCGCCGCGGCCCCCTCCGCGACCGCAGCCAGCGTATCGCCGATCCGTGCGACCCGCTTCAGCCGATCCGCGCGCGCTCGCGCCCCGACGCTCATGAGAGCACCTCGGCAAGTTCCCGGAAACCCTCCGCATACCCCACACGCTGGTCGACGTCCTGTTGCATGAACGCCTGCAGCGCGGAGCGTCGCTGCAGCGCCTCATCGAGGTCCGGATTGGCGCCTGCACGGTAGGCACCGACGGAGACGAGGTCGCGGTTCTCCTCCCAGGTCGCCATCAAGCGGCGGAACTTTCGCACCAGCACCCGTTGCTCCGCCGAGACGAGCCGGTTGGCAAGGCGGGACACGGAGAGGTTGATGTCGATCGCAGGATACTGCCCCATGGCCGCGAGGTCCCGCGACAGGAGCACATGGCCGTCGAGGATAGCGCGTGCGCCGTCGACGATGGGATCATTCGCGTCGTCGCCTTCGGCAAGGATCGTGTAGATGCCGGTGACGCTGCCACCGGCCGCCACGCTGCCAGCACGCTCCACGAGTTCGTTGATCAAGGAGAACACGGAAGGCGTGTAGCCCTTGGTGGTAGGCGGCTCACCGACGGCGAGACCGACCTCGCGTTGCGCATGAGCGACGCGCGTCAGCGAGTCCATGAGCAGCAGCACTTGCTTCCCTTGGTCGCGGAAGTGCTCGGCGATCGCACAGGTGTAGTGCGTTGCGCGCAGCCTGACGACCGGCGAACAATCTCCCGGTGCCGCGACCACGACGGCCCGCTTGCGCCCCTCTTCACCGAGTGTTTCCGTTACGAAGTCGAGCACCTCGCGGCCGCGCTCGCCGATCATCCCGATCACGACGACATCGGCAGCGGTGAAACGAGTCATCATCCCGAGCAGCACGCTCTTCCCGACGCCGCTGCCTGCGATCAGGCCGATGCGCTGACCCAGACCGATGGTCAAGAACGAGTTGATAGCACGGACACCGACATCGAGAACGCCATCGATCGGCGCACGCCGCAGCGGGTTCTTGCGCTCACCGCGCAGCGCCACGAAAGCCGTCGGCTCGATATCGGCGCCACCGTCCAAGGGGCGGCCGAGCCCGTCGACGACCCGGCCGAGCAACGCATCGCCCACGCCCACACGGGCGGTCTGCGTCACCACACGGACGCCGGTACCGGGCAGCAGACCCTGCACCGCGGCGAGCGGCATCAGCATGACCTCCTCGCCGCTGAATCCGACCACCTCGCAGGTGATGCCCTCGCCCTGCTCGGCCATCACCTCGCAATACGAGCCGAGCGGCGCCCGCACACCTCGGGCGCCGAGCAGCATGCCCGTCACGCGCGTCAGCACGCCGCAGACCCCGGGAGGCGCAAGGTTTACCGCCGAGAGTCTGCGACCGAGATCGTCGAGCAGCCCGACGCTCAAGACGGCGCCTCACGCAGCAGGTCCGCTGCGGCTGCGAGCACCGCTTCCTTGGCGAAACGCACGCGGTTCTCGAACCGGTCATCCACGACCTTGTCATCGCTGCTCGCGATAGCGCCTGATCGCGGCACGAGCGGATCGGCCACGAGCTTGATCACGGAAGGCCGGATGGACGCGTTCTCGAGAACAGCGAGATCTTCGGGATTGAGGCGGACCTGGATGGGAATGGCCACGGCATCTGACCGCGGGTCGGCGCCATCCGCCCCGATCGCTGCGGTGACGGTCTCGAGGTAGCGCTGCAATCCGGCGGGCGCCGTCAATACCTGACGCGCGAGTTCGCTGCCGATGTGCAGGCTCGCCTGCGCGAGCGGGACGACCCATCGACGCTCCAGGTCGCGGTGCGCCTCGGCGACCGCCCTCCCGGCCGCATCGAGCGCCGCGATCGCCTGGTCAAGCGCTGCGGCGAGCGCAGCCTGGCCTTCGTCGCGGCCCCGACGTTCGGCCTCGGCTACACGACGCTCCACCTCTTCGGGCGGGATTCCGGGGGCCGACGCGAGGGCGCCGGCAGGCTCCGGCATACGCTCCACCGCCTGAACGTCCGTCACGGCATCGCCGTTAGCGGCGGCCGGGGCGGCATCGGCCGGCGGAGCAGCCTGCTGACGCCTGTGCTCGCGCAGCAGGAACCCCGCCCTCTTGGCGGCGAAGTGCCGCGCCGCGAAGTTCGGCGTGGATGCGGCATCGGGCCTGCGCATCGGATCGAACGGGACGAACGGCCCCGGTTCCTTCAGGAGTTTGCCGGCCGGATCAGCCACGGGAGAGCGGCCTCATCAGACGTAATCGGCGCCGCGACCGGAAAGCATCATCTCGCCGGCATCGGAGAGCTTGCGCGCAGTCCGCAGGATCTGCTTCCTCGCCTCCTCCACATCCGAGAGACGCATCGGTCCCTTGCTGTCCATCTCGTCGACGAACATCTCGCGGGCGCGACCCGACATGTTGGAAAGGAACTTGTCCTTCAGCAGGTCGTCGGCGCCCTTGAGCGCCTGCATGAGCAGCTCGGCGGGCACCGCGCGCATGAGCGTCTGTATGCTGCGGTTATCGCAGCCCGAGAGGTTCTCGAACGCGATCATGTTGTCCTGGATGCGCTGCGCGAGATCTGCGTCCTTGTTGGACAGACGGCTCATGAGCCCCTGTTCGATCTCCGACTTCACGAAGTTCATGATCTTGGCGGCGGCCTTCACGCCGCCGACGCTCGAGGACTTGAGCGAGGAGTTCGAGGAGAACTGCTTGCGCATGATGACCTCGAGCTCCTGCATCGCCGTCGGCTGGATCGTCTCGAGCGTCGCGACGCGCGAGATGACCTCCGGCCTCAGGGACTCGGGCAGGAACCGCAGCACATCCGCGGCCACGTCATAGTCGAGGAACGAGAGCACGATCGCGATGATCTGCGGGTGTTCACTCGAGATCATCTCGGAGATGGAGCGCGCGTCCATCCACTGCAGCACCTCGAGCCCGCGGTTGGCCGAGGCCGGCATGATGCGGCTCAGGACGCTGCTCGCCTTGTCCTCGCCGATGGCGTTGCGCAACACGCTCTCGAGATAGTCGATGCCGCCGCCGATATTGGTCTGCTTCTTGATCGTGGCGATGAATCCGTCCAGCACGACGCTCACCGCCTCCTGCGAGAGGTCTGCCACCGACATCATGGCGGCGCTCAGATGCTGCACCTCCTTGGGCGCAAGGTGCCGGATGACGCTCGCGGCCTCCTCTTCGCCCAGCAGCATGAGCATCACCGCAGCGCGTTGGGTGTTCGAGAGCGACGCCACCTCCAGGGCGATCTGCTCCGGCTCCACGGTATTGTTTGCCGCGAGAGCGGCGGTCGTCGCTTCTGCCATGTCCGGACTCCCGCTACGAAAGGTCGCGGCCGATCAGGTTCTTGAGCACCAACGCCACACGCTTCGAGTCCTGTGAGACGAGCATGCGGACCACGGTGACCTTGTCGTCGTAGCTGTTGGCGGTGTCGAGGAGATCGGCCGAGATACCCTTCTTCTTCGGTTTCATCCGTGCCTTGAGCTCCTCGAGCGTCTCGCCCTCGCGCAGCTCGACCTCGCCCTCGGTGGACGCGCCCGCATCCGGCGATGCCGGACCGGTCGCGCCGCCCGTGCCCTCGCCGGCCGCGGTCGGGGCGGCCAGCTCCGGCGGAGCCGATCCGGCTGCCTGCACGGTCGCCGGCGGTGGGGGGATGTAGGTGATCTTGCGGATGATGGGCCTCACGATGAGCAGCCCCACGAGCGCGATCGCGAGCGCGACTGCAAGGTATTTCGCGGCATCGAGCACCTGCGGACGCAGATAGATCGGCAGCTCGACCGGCGGGATCGGCGCTTCAAAGCTCGTGCTGATGATGTTGACGACATCGCCGCGCGTCGCATCAAAACCCACCGTACCCTGCACCAGGTTGGTCAAGCGGGTGAGCTCCGCGGCAGGCAGCGGCCGGCGTGCCGGTGGTGCGGCCGCTCCGGGGGCGGCGATCGCATCATTGATGGCGACGCCGACGGTCAGCCGACGCATGCGCGGCGCCGGATCGACGACATAACGGACGCTGCGGTCGATCTCGAAATTGCGGGTCTCGCTGCGCTCCTGACCGCGGATCACGGGCTCGGTGACGGCCGTCGTGCCCGCAGCGTTCGGCGTCCCGGTGGCGTTCGCGCCAGCGGCACCGGGCGCGGCGCCGGCGGCAGGCGGCAAGCTGGCCGCCGCAGTGGCCGCAACGGGCGCAGGCGGCTCGTTGGAGAGCGTGCCGGGCACACCGGTCGCGCTCGGCTCGGTGGTGCGGCTCTCCTTGACCTGCTCGGACCGGACCCGCGTCCCTGCGTTCTGCGGGTCGTAGTTCTCGGTGGTCTGTTCGATGACCGAGAAGTCCAGGTCCGCGTTCACCTGGGCGCGGACATTTGCCGCGCCGAATATGGGGATCAGGATCTGGTTGATGCGGTCGACATAGTCGGCCTCGAGCTTCTGGCGCAGCTCGAGCTGCTTCGCGTTGAGGTCCTTCGCACCGACGGGCTCGGTCAGCAGTCGACCGAACTGGTCGACGACCGAGACGTTCGCCGGGACCATGTACGGGATGCTCGAGGAGACGAGATGGATGATGGCCTGGACCTGACCGTCGCTCACCGCGCGCCCTGCGTACGGCGTCACGATGACGGACGCCTTCGGATCCGCGCGGTCGCGCACGAACGCGCTTTGCCGTGGCAGCGCCAGATGCACCCTGGCGTCCTTGATCGAGTTGATGCGGCGGATGCTCTGCGCAAGCTCCTCCTCGACCGTGGCGTTGTAACGCGCCTGCTCCATGAACTGGCTCGTCCCGAGCGGCATGGTCTCGTTGAGCATCGAGGGTCCCGCCGAAGAGTCCTTCGGCAGGCCCGCAGCTGCGAGCATGATGCGCGCCTCGTGGAATTCGGCCGCCGGCACGGTGAGCGACCCGGTCGTGCGGTCAAGCTCGACGGCGATGCCGTTCTTCTCGAGCAGTTGCTGGGCCGCTTCCTTGTCCGAATCGGCCATCTCCGGATAGAGCGCACGCGGGGGCGGCGTGGAGAGCGAAATGTACGCCACGACCGCGAGCAGCAACACGAGCGCGAGCCCCACATACGGCAGCGCCGTCCGGACACCCGGCCGCTTGAGGAATGCCGCTACTGGCCCATCGGGCGGTGGAGGCAATTGGTCCGCTGGAGCACCCGGGACGACGACCAGCCCCGCGGAGCGCGTGGCATCACGCGTGGTGGTCACCGTCACGCCGGCGTTCGCACCCTCTCCATCGAGCCTCGATCTCAGGACTTCCGCTTCGACCGCTGCCATGGCGTTACACCGTCATGCCCATGATTTCTTTGTATGATTCCAAGATCTTGTTGCGGACCTGGACGGTCGCCTCGAAGGCGACGGAGGATCTCTGCATCGCGATCGCGACATCGGTGAGCGAGACATCCTCGCCACGGACATAGGCGTTCTGCAGGTCGCGAGAGAGCGACTGCTGGGCGTTCACCGAATCGACGGCCGAGCGCATCGTGTCGAGGAACGAGGGCGTCGCACCGACCGGTGTGGCCGCGGGGATCGCCGCCCCGTGGGGCGGCGCGACGCCTGCGTCCACGGGTCGCACGGCCTCACGCATCGCCCGCAGCTGTTCGAGCGCTTGCTGCATCGCGACCGAAGGGACCGTCATGCGCCCGCCGCCATCAGCCCGTGCTCACGGAGCCGGGCGAGCTTGTAGCGGAGGGTCCGCTCGGAGATCCCGAGCCGTGCGGCGGCCAGCGTCTTGGTCGGCGCCGTCCTCAACGTGGCGAGGATGAGCTCCGCCTCCTGTCTCGCCCGCCGATCGGCGAGCGAAGGCTCGGGCCGCGACATGGGGTGGTCCTGCGCGTCCGCCTCGCATGAAGCATCACCGTCGTGATTTCCGGGGGTGCCCTGCCCCGCCGTGACATGGGGATCGAAAACCGGGTCGAGGCCGAGATGGGCGGCGGTCAACGTCGGCCCGTCGACGACGACCATCGCGCGCTGTATGACATTCTCGAGTTCGCGGACATTGCCCGGCCAGTCGTAGGCCCGCAACGCGGCGATGGCGGTCGTGTCCAGATGCAGATCGCCCGCGATATAGCTATGACGCTGGACCAGCGCGCGCGCGAGCGGGACGATGTCCCCGGGGCGCTGCCTCAGGGGCCGGATCTGCAGCGGAAAGATGTTGAGACGGTAATAGAGGTCCTCGCGGAACCGCCCCGCCTGCACATCGGCCTTGAGGTCGCGGTTCGTCGCAGCGAGCAGCCTGAAGCGCGTCTTCTGCGGCTGTGTCGACCCGAGCGGCGTGAACTCCCGCTCCTGAAGGACGCGCAGCAGCTTGGCCTGCACGGACATCGGCAGTTCGCCGACCTCGTCGAGGAACAGCGTGCCGCCGTCCGCCTGCGCGAAGAAACCTTCGAAGCGCTGCACCGCCCCGGTGAACGCCCCCTTCTCGTGGCCGAAGAGCAGGTCTTCCACCATCGATTCGGGCAGGCAGGCGCAGTTGAAGGCGATGAACCGTCCCCTCTGGCGCAGCGAGTGGCGATGTATGACACGCGCGAGGACTTCCTTGCCGGTGCCCGAGGGCCCACCGATCAGCACTGTCACTTCCGTGCGGGCCACCCGCGTGGCCAGCGCGAGCAGCTGCTCGGTGAACGGGTCACCGTAGACCATCTCGTGCTCGACGCTCTCCGAGGCCTGCACCGCCGGTACGGCGGGGGACGGGGAGGGCGTGGCTCGGAGGTCCATGCTGTCTTCGATCGCCGGCACTGGAGATTTCCATGTTGAGGAAGCGAGTTGTTCTAGCAACCCGCGTGCCAGATGAAAAAAACCTCTTCGAATCAGAGATTTAAAACCTCGCCTGACCGAAAACCGCTTACTGTCGGAATTCCGAGGGCTCGTATTTTCGCAGACGCTCGATGAAGGTGGTGCGCGGCATTCCCAGCAGCTCTGCGGCGTGCGTGATGTTCCCTATCGCCACCCGCATGGCCTCGCGCACCCATGAGGCCTCGTACTCGGCAAGCAACTGCTTGAGGTCGACGGCGGTCATCTTGGACCCTGCTCCCGGCGCCTTCGGAGCGGCGATGGCCTCGGTCCAGGTGCGCGAACCCGACTCCTCCGACGGTGTGGAGCTTTCGCTGTCCTCATCGGCGTCGTCCCATCGCCACATATCCAGGACCGCGCGCTGCTCCTCCGTCGACGGCGCTGCCGCCCCGCGACGGCGCGGCAGCAGCACCGCCGGGATCTGGGCGACGGTCAACTCTTCGCCTGGCCATAGGACGGACAGACGTTCGACGAAGTTCAGGAGCTCGCGGCAATTGCCCGGCCAGTCGTGACCCATCAGCCACTCGGCCAGACAATCCGCCGCTCGGATCGGCGGCCGCTCGGCGCCGGCACAGCGACGCGCGAAATGGTCGAAGAGCAGCCGCACATCTTCGCCACGCTCACGCAGCGGCGGGACATAGAGCGGGATGACATTGAGACGATAGAAAAGGTCGGCCCGGAATTGGCCGGCCCCGATCGCATCCTCGAGATGACGATGCGTGGCGGCGATGATGCGCACATCGACCGGGATGGACCGCTCGTCACCGACGCGGTCGATCGAGCGCTCCTGCAACACACGCAGCAACTTGACCTGCATCTCGAGCCGCATATCGCCGATCTCATCGAGGAACAGCGTCCCAGAGTCGGCCATCTCGAAACGGCCGCGCCGGTCGACCAGCGCGCCGGTGAAGGCGCCTTTCGTGTGTCCGAAAAGCTCGCTTTCCAGCAACTCGTGAGGGATCGCGCCGCAGTTGACCGGCACGAAGGCGCCCCGCGACCGTGCCGAGAGACGGTGGATGGACTGCGCGACGAGTTCCTTGCCGGTGCCCGATTCACCGAGGACGAGCACCGTGCTGTCGCTCGCCGCGACCCGCTTCACGAGCGCGCGCAACGAGCGCATGACCGGCGAGTCCCCGGCCAACGATTCGAGCGGCGTTCCCTCGACCAGAGAGGCTGAAGCGGTCCACGCGACCATCAGCCGCCTACCCCGCTGCCGTTCCGCAGGCCATCGGACTCTCCCCTCACTGACCCGGCACGGGAACGGCTCCCGATACCGGTTCACATCGGATGCTTATTCATCCAAAACGGATGTATTTGTGTCCGATACTAGGGAAAAGCTCAGGAATGCACAACAAACATGCGACGGTTGACCTCGCCGACCGTCTGAGGGGCGATGGCCGCCCAAGCTTCGCGGACCTGCCCGAGAAGATCTTCGCACTCCGCGAGGTCGTCGGTCGCAGCCCCGCCCGCCGAACGAACCAGCTTGCGCATCAAAAACTGATAAAAATCATCGAGATGTGCAGCGACCGTGCCGCCTTGACGGCTGTCGAGGGTCTCGCGCAGAGCCGACAGGATGGCCAACGCCCGCGAGGTGGACGCGCTCGCTGCACGCTTCTCCTGGCGCAGCGCGTATTCGCGTGCCAACCGGACGGCGTCAATCGCGCCGTCGTACATCATGATGACGAGGTCCCGCTTGCTCGACTGCTCGCAGCGCGAGTGCAGGTCCGTGGATCGATAGGCTTTCAGTGCATAGGCTGTCATGGTGGTGCTCCAGACATCTTGTGTCCCGTACACCCTCTCCAGTCGGACGGACCGGCCTGGACTTGAGCCACCGAGGAAATGCGGCGGGGGGATCTCCCCCCGCCGCCGTCCCCGACCTCAGGTCACGTCGACCGCCTTCAGACAGCAGCGGCGACGCCGGCACCACTCGGTGCCACCGCCGACGCCTTTGGGGCGTCGACGTAACCAGAGGCCACGGCCTTGGTCCGCGCGGGTTCAGAGCGTGCGGCGAGTTCCGCCCACGCCTCCCGTACGGACTCGAGAGTGACCTTCGCTTCGCCGAGCCAAGCAGCGTCCCGACGCGTCTGTGCCCCGATGATCTTCGAGGTGACGCTGTTATAGAGCCGGAGCAGCCCGCTTGCCACCGGCTCGCCCTGCTCGAAATCAAGCGTCTCACGGAGTCCGGCAAGGATTGTCAGCGCCCGGGAGCACTGTCGTCCGCAGTCGCGGTATTCTTTGCGGTCCATGAAGATACTCGCCTGGCCGATGGCGTCAATGACGCCGTCATAGAGGGCTACGACCAGATCCACTCCCTCGCCCCCATGGGCCACCGACTGCATGCCGGCGTCCCGATAGGCCTTCAAAACAGAATGTGGTGCCATTTCTGTTCTCCTGTCAGTTGCCTCGATATGCTCAAACCTGTCCGCAGACTCCCCGGGGGATCACCCCGGGGAGCGCTTACGGCCCGTATCAGCTACGGAGCAAGGTCAAGACGTACTGCGGCGACTGGTTGGCTTGGGCGAGCATGGCGGTACCGGCCTGTGCGAGGACCATGCCTCGGGCCAGCGCAGCCGACTCGGTCGCGTAGTCCGCATCCTGGATGCCGGAGAGCGCCTCACGCGCGCGCTGACCGGCGTTCTGGGTGTTGGACAGCGCGAAGCTGAGCCGGTTGATGTTCGAACC
>RFTM01000221.1 GCA_009923475.1 Gammaproteobacteria bacterium
GCCTTCGCCGATGTTGAAGCTCTCCCAGTCGATGACCATGCGCCGCGCATCGGTCTGGATGTTGGCGGTGTTGCCGTCGACCGTCGCGAACACGGTGGAACCGGTGCTGCCGCCCGAGGTGCGCACCACGCCGCGACCGTTGGAGCCTGCGGAGGGCAGGATGCCGGAGACGATCGGGAAGACGCCGTCCAACGAGGGCAAGGGCGGGGGCGACGCGGCGGCGCGGCCCGCCAGCACCGCGAGCATCGCCGCAGCCGCGGCGCGGGAGACGGGACGGAGACGTCCGGATGTCTTGATGTTCATCGGCGCGATGTTCATCGACGGGCTCCCGGGGCGAACGAATACGTGAGGCTGACGAGCAGGCGCGAACCGTAGGCATCGCGGCCGGCCCCCTCGATGGCGCCGAACGGCGCTGCGTAGGAGGCCTCGACCTGCACCCCCTCTCTCAACGCCAACTGCAGACCGAGCCCGGCCGACTGCGCCCGACCGAAGGCCGTGCCGTCATCGCCGGTGGTCCACACCCGCGCGGCATCGAGGAAGACGAACGGGCGCAGCGCCGCGCGCTCGCCGCCCATCGCCGGGCCGATCAGCCGCAGTTCGGCCGCCACGCCGGAATCGCCGCTCAACGCGCCCGGATCGAAACCCTGCCCGCCGACGATGCCGCCGAAGCTGAAGGATTCGAAGGCGGCGAGACGGTCCCGGGTCCATTGGCCCTTCACGCCGGCGCGCAGCGTCAACGAGCGCGCCAGCTGCAGCGTGGTCTCGGCTTCGGCGCGCAGCAGGAAGGCTTGCGGATCGGCGTCGGGGCGCGAGGCGTCCGGGTCTCCCGGCCGCATGGCGCCCAGCGCATCGAGACCGCGACGCGCCTGCAGGTCGAAGGACCACGCGCCGTCGCGCAGCAAGCCGTCGGTGCGCGCGCCGAGATAGGCGACGCGCAGGCTGTCGTCGCCGAGCGGCACGCCGTCGAAGAAGGTCGTCTCCTGCTCGAGCGCCTCGATGCCGGCGCGCCAGTAGCTGACCAGGCCGCGCCGCACCCGCAAGGGCGCGGAGAGCTCGAGCGCGAGGAACCGCGTCTTGCTCTCGATCTCGAGGGGCGCGAGCACGTCGCGCGGACGGGCCCGCGACCATGCCGCGGCGACGCGGCCTTTGAGGCCGTCGCCGGTCAGCAGCGCCTGGGTGTCGAACTGCGCAGAGAGCTGCTTGCGCGGCTCGATGGCGGTGTAGACCCCGAGCGTCGTGCTCTCCTGCAGAGACGTCAGGCCCGAGGACCGTCCACCGAGCAGCACGCCCCAGGGACCGAGCGGATCGGCGTTGCCGTTGTGCGCCTGCGCGAACAGCTGGCCCGGCGGCGAGCGCACGATCAGCACGAGGTCGACCGCCATCGGGTCGAGGCGTGAGCGTCGGATCGTCGGCCGGATGTCGGTGAGGCCGACCGACGCGGCCTGCGCGAGGCCGCGTCGCACGTCACCGGCGCGCAGCGGCTTGCCCTGTTCCACCGGCGTGAACGCGCGCAGCGCGAGATCGGCGGCGGCCGGGTCATCGGCGAGCGACTCGATGCGGTTGACGACGCCCTCATGCACCACGACGCGGTAGCGGCCCGGCGACGCCACGGGATCGCCTACCGCCGCGACGCGCGCGAACACATAGCCCAGTTCCCGGTAGTGGCACTCGAGCGCCGCGACGAGGCGCGCGAGCCCCTCTTGGCTCACCGGCTTGTCGGGCAGGTCGCGCGCGAGCCGCTGCAGGTCGGCGGCGGGCACCACGGTCATGCCTTCAGCCTCGATCAGCCTCACGTCGGCGAGCTTGGACTCGCCGGGCAGCAGCCCGATGACGGGGCTCGGATCGCATCGGACGGCGCCGAAATCGGAGGCCGCTGCGCGCAACGGCGGCGGCAAGCGCAGCACCTCTTCGCGCGTCAGCCCCGCCTGCGCGGCGAGCGAGCCGGATGCGCAAGCGCCGGCCAACGCGAGACAGACCGCGGGCCATGCAACACGACGGATGCGTGGAGTTGTCGGCGCGTGACCGGACACTTTGTGTTCTTCTCTCCCTTGTCGCCGACGCGCGTGGCGCCGACGACCCCCTGCGGCATTTCTAGCACCAATCGGACACTCTTTGGTTGCAGAATGCGTCCACGGTAAGGAACGGGCATACATCGTCATGGCATTGATCGACCGCAGACGCCGCGATCTCACGGCTCTCGCCATCGGGCTGGTGGCCGCTGCCGCCGCCGTGGCCTTCAGCTTCACGACGCCGGCACGGACCGTCGAGAGCCTCACCTACGACCTGCGCATGGCACTTGCCGCGCCAGCACCGACCGGGGAACTGGTTATCGTCAAAATGGACGACCGCGCCGTGGAAGAGATGCGGTCCCAATCGCCCTGCGGCTGCATCTCCCCGGTCGACAAGTCGTGGCTGGCGGACGTGGTGGTGGCGCTCGATGCCGCCGGCGCCAAAGCCATCTTGGTCGACATCCTGTTCGATACTTGGCGTGATGACCAGGAGTTCGACGCCGTTAGCGGCAAGTTAGCCGCAGTTCGCGCCCCTTTGATCGTCGGTGCAGCGCCTGAGCGGGTGCCCGGCAAGGATTTCAAGGTGCTCCCCGGGGTGCGCTACGCCGACGCGCGCACCCTCGTGAAGGACGACTACGACGACGTGGTCCGGCGCTACGACCCCCGCCCGGGCGGCCGCCCCTCGCTCGCGGTCGCATTGGTCGAAGCGCTGCGCGGTGCTGCGGCGACCGGCCCCGCCCTGCCGTCCGCCCCGTTCGCGCTGCGCTACCGGGCACCCCATGCCGACTCCAAGGCCGAGAACACCGGCGCATTGTCGCCGTCGTTCTCCGCGGGCGACGTCGCCTTCCTGCCGGCGAAATTCTTTGAAGGCAAGGCGGTGCTGATCGGCCGCGTGTCGCGCTCGGTCGGCGGAGACGCGACCACGCTCGGCGAGGACCTGCACGCCACGCCGCTGCGTTACCTGCCGGGCCACCACGACGGCACGCCCGGCGTCGAGGTGCACGGCCACGCCGTGCTGCAGATGCTCGCCGGCGATCGCATCACCGTGCCCGGTCTGCCGTGGCTCGGCCTGTTCGCGCTGCTCGCGGCCCTGGCCGGCGCGCTGTTCGGCCGCTCGTCCTCCGATTGGTGGCGTGCCGTCGCCTGGCTCGCCGGAGCCGTCGTGACGGGCGCCGTGGCGGCTTGGGCGGTGTTCGCGGCGTCCGGCGTGATGCTGCCGATGGTGACGCCGCTCCTCGCCTTCGCGTTGTCCTTCTTCGTGACCAGCCGCGTGGTCGCCGCGCAGCTCGCCGCCGAGCGCGCGATGTACGCCGGCGCGCTGGAACGCTACCTCGCGCCGCAGGTGATCCGCCGCATCGAGGACGGCAGCGAGCCCGTCGAGCTCGGCGCCGTCGAGCGCGACATCACCGCCATGGTGAGCGACCTCGAGAACTCCTCGACCTTCCTCGCCGAGACGCCGGTCGAGAAGTTCACGCCGATCATCAACGGCTATTTCGACGGCCTCTTCGAGGTGCTGTGGAAGCACGAGGCCATGCTCGACAAGCTGACCGGCGACGGCGTCATCGTGCTGTTCGGCGCGCCGGTGGTGCACGCCGACCATGCCGACCGCGCCATCGCCTGCGCGCGCGACATCCAGGCCTTCTCCGAGCGCTATCGCGCGGAGGTCCGCGAGCGCTACGGCATCACGCTCGGCCGCACCCGCCTCGGCCTGCATTCGGGGCCGGCGCTGGTCGGCAACTTCGGCGGCACGCGCCGCTTCAACTACACCGCC
>RFTM01000222.1 GCA_009923475.1 Gammaproteobacteria bacterium
GCGGCGCACCGGGGGCATCCTCGCCGCGCAGCCGCGCGACAGCCCGCCGGACGGCCATGGCCGCGAGATCGGCCTCGGCCGGAGTGTTGAAGCGCCCGAACGCGATGCGCAGCGTCGCCTGGGCGAGTTCGGGCGGCAGGCCGAGGGCGCGCAGCACGTAGGACGGCTCGCCCGAGGCCGAGTCGCAGGCCGCACCGCTTGAGACCGCGAGCTCGGGCAAGGCCTCGACCAAACTCTCGCCCTCGACGCCCTCGACGCTCAACGACACGAGCCCCGGCAGGCGCGCGCTCGGGTGGTCGTTGAAGCGCAGGCCGGGCAGGTCCGTGAGCGCGGCGCGCAGGCGCGCGGCGAGCGACTCGACGTGCGCGGCGTCCGCGGTGAGCTGCGCGGCAGCGAGCGCCGCCGCGACCCCGAAGCCCGCGACCTGGTGCGTGGCGGGCGTCCCGGCGCGCAGCCCGCGCTCCTGCGGTCCGCCCCACAACAGCGGCTCGACCCAGGGCCGCGCGCGCGGCGTCACCACCAGCGCGCCGACGCCCTTCGGGCCGTACATCTTGTGCGCCGACAAGGACACCAGGTCGACGCCGAGGGCAGCGATGTCGATGGGGAGCTTGCCCGCCGACTGCGCGGCGTCCGCGTGGCACAGCACGCCCTGAGCGCGGCAAGCGGCGGCGATGGCGGCGATATCGTTGACCACGCCGGTCTCGTTGTTGGCGTGCATCACGGAGACGAGCTGCGTGTCGGGGCGCAACGCCGCGACGACGGACTCGGGCGTGATGCGACCGTCCGACGCGGGCTCGAGCCGGGTGACGGTCCAGCCCGCCTTCTCGAGGTGCCGCGCCGGGTCGAGCACGGCCTTGTGCTCGATGCGCGAGACCACGAGGTGGCGACCGGCGGCGGCGCGGCCGCGCGCGGTGCCGATGAGCGCGAGGTTGTCCGACTCGGTGGCGCCCGAGGTGAAGATGACGTCGGCCGGCGCGGCGCCGACCAGCGCCGCCACTTCGGCGCGCGCGCGCTCGATGCGCGCCGCGGCGGCCCGTCCGTAAGCATGCGTGGCGCTCGAGGGATTGCCGAGACCCTCCGGACCCGCGAGGCACTCGGCCATCGCCGCCGCCACGCGCGGGTCGATGGGCGTGGTGGAGGCGTGGTCGAGGAAGACGGGCCGCGCCGCGCTCACGCGCGCTCCGAGGGATCCCGCGCCGGGTGTGGCGTGCCCGCCGCGCGCCGCTTCTGCTGCACGGCGGTGAGGATGCCGCGCACGATGTTGGCCTCGTTCTGGTCGAGGTCGGCGCGGTTGAAGAAGCGCCGGATGCGCTCCATCAGGTGCGTGCCGCTGGCGGTGCGGTCCTTGAAGCCGACCTCGTCGAGCACCTCGGCGAGGTGCGCATAGAGGCGCGCCATCTCGTCGGCGCCGGCGAGCGGCACGATGCGCTCGGGCGGGACGACCCGCGCACCGCGCGCCCGGTAGAGCTCGTAGGCGACGACCTGCACCGCCATCGCGAGGTTGAGCGATGAATACTCCGGGTTCGCCGGTATGCGCAGCAGCAGGTTGGCGAGCGCGAGCTCGTCGTTGGTGAGGCCGGTGCGCTCGTTGCCGAACAGCAGCGCCACCGGGCCGCGCGCCGCCTGCTGCACCATGTGCGCCGCGCCCTCGCGCACGTCGAGCACGCGGATGTTGGGGTCGCGTTCGCGGGCCGTGGTGGCGACGACGAGGCCGCAGCCGGCGAGCGCCTCGGGGAGCGAGGCGGCGACCTGCGCGCCCTCCAGGAGGTCGGTGGCCCCGGAGGCGCGGGCGCCCGCTTCGCTGTGCGGGAAGGACTTGGGCCGCACCAGCACGAGGCGCGAGAGGCCCATGTTCTTCATGGCGCGCGCCACGGCGCCGATGTTCCCCGGGTGGGAGGTCTCGACCAGCACCACGCGGATGTCGGCGGGGCCGATGGCGACGGGAGCGGCTTCCATGCGTGGTATTCTACGCCCCTTCGTACCGCGCTCTTTGCCAGCATGCCGCCATTACTCAACATCGCCGTGCGCGCCGCGCGCCGCGCCGCGGACCTCATCGTCCGCAGCCTCAACCGCCTCGACTCGCTCGAGGTGTCGAGCAAGGGCCGCAACGACTTCGTGAGCGAGGTCGACCGGATGGCGGAGGCGGACATCATCGCCACCATCCGCCGCTCCTACCCCGACCACGCCTTCCTCGGCGAGGAGAGCGGCGCCACCCCCGGCACGGGTGCGGGCGGCGGCGACACGGTCGAGTGGATCATCGATCCGCTCGACGGCACCACCAACTTCCTGCACGGTTTCCCGCATTTCTGCGTGTCCATCGGCTGCCGCGTGCGCGGCCGCATGGAGCACGGCGTCATCTACGACCCGATGCGCCAGGAGCTCTTCACCGCCTCGCGCGGCGGCGGCGCCCACCTCGAGAACCGGCGCATGCGCGTCGCCGGCCTGCGCGGCCTCGAGGGCGCGCTGCTCGGCACGGGCTTCCCCTACCGCGCCAACATGGAATACCTCGACGTCTACATGGCGATGCTCAAGGATTTCATGAAGGTGTCGGCCGGCATGCGCCGCCCGGGCTCGGCGGCGCTCGATCTCGCCTATGTCGCGGCCGGCCGCACCGACGGTTTCTTCGAGATCGGGCTCGGCCCCTGGGACACCGCGGCCGGCTCCCTGATGGTCGAGGAGGCCGGCGGCCGCGTCGGCACGCTGTCGGGCGGGGTCTACACGCAGGGCGGCAACATCGTGGCGGCGCCGCCCAAGGTCTACGAGGCGATGCTGGAGGTCCTGAAGCCGCACCTCGTACCCTCGCTCATCGAGGGCTGAGCGACACCCGATCGCCCCGTCAGGGCACGATCGTCGTGAACAGGAACACCCCGAAGATCACGAGGTGCACCGCACCGTGCAGCAGCGTGGTGCGGCCGGTGCCGAGCGACAGCGTGCACACCAGCAACGACAGCCACAGCAGTTCCACCTCGCGCTGACCGAGGCCGAGTTCCAGCGTCCAGCCCATCGCCAGCGACAGCACCGCGACCACCGGGATGGTGAGGCCGATCGAGGCGAGCGCCGAGCCGATCGCGAGGTTGAGGCTGGTCTGCAGGCGGTTGGCGCGGGCCGCGCGGAAGGCCGCGAGGCTCTCGGGCAGCAGCACCAGCGCCGCGATGAACACGCCGGTCGCGGCCTCCGGCGCGCCCATCGCGTCCAGGGAGGCCGTGATGCCGGGCGCCAGTTCCTTGGCGAGCAGCACCACCGCCACCAGCGAGGCGACGAGCGCGAGCAGCGTCCAACCGAGCGCCGCCTGGCGCGCCGCCTTGCCGTGGCCCGGCGCGTCGGGCGTCGGATCGAGCTCATCGAGGAAGTACTCGCGGTTGCGCACGGTCTGCACCAGCACGAAAGCGGCATAGAGCAGCAACGACACGAACGCGACGAAGCCGAGCTGCCCGGGGCTGTAGGTCGGCCCCGGACCGGACGTGGTGTAGTTGGGCAGCACCAAGGTCAGCACCGCGAGCGCGGCGAGCGTCGCCAGCGCGGCGCTAACGCCATGCAGCGAGAAGGTCTGCTCGTTGTGCTGCAGGGAGCCCGCGAAAAGGCACAGCCCCACCATGCCGGTGACGATGATCATCACGGCGGCGAACACGGTGTCGCGCGGCAGCGCCATGTTGGGCGTGCCGTCGGCGAGCATCAGCGAGACGATCAGCGCCACCTCGATGACGGTGACGGCCACCGCGAGCACCAGCGTGCCGAAAGGCTCGCCGACGCGTTCGGCGACCACCTCCGCGTGGTGCACC
>RFTM01000223.1 GCA_009923475.1 Gammaproteobacteria bacterium
GCGCGGCGCGCAGCCCGGCGAGGTGCTGGTGCAGACCGAACATCCCGAGCATCCGCTGCTGCGCGGGCTCGTGACGGGCGGCTACGAGTCCTTCGCCGCCGCCGCGCTCGAGGAGCGGCGCGAGGCGGGCTGGCCGCCGTTCGCGCGCCTCGCCGCGCTGCGCGCCTCGGCCGTCGAGGCCGACGATGCGGTCGCCTTCCTCGATGCCGCCCGGCGCGCCGCGGCGCGCCCGCCCGAGGGGCTGCGGCTGCTCGGTCCCGCGCCCGCGGCGATGGCGCGGCGGGCCGACCGGCACCACGCGCAGCTGCTGCTGGACGCCGGCGGCCGCAACGTGCTGCACCGCTTCCTCGACGCCTGGCTGCCGCTCGTGGAGGCGCTGCCCGAGGCGCGCCGCGTGCGCTGGGCGCTCGACGTCGATCCGCTCGAACTGTTCTAGAATCGCGCCCGTGAAAGACGAACTCCAAAGCCTGCTGCTCGCGGCGGTGCGATCCCTCGAGGGCAGCGCGCTGCCCGGCCCCGTCGACCCCGCGGTCGTCACCGTCGAGCGGGCGCGCGACGCGCAGCACGGCGACTTCGCCTCGAACGTCGCCATGCGCCTCGCCAAGGCCGCGGGCACCAACCCGCGCGAGCTGGCCGCGCGCATCGTCGCCGCGCTGCCGGCGAGCCCGCTCGTGACCCGCGCCGACATCGCGGGCGCGGGCTTCATCAACTTCACGCTGGCGCGCGACCTCTACGCGCGCGAGGTCGCGCGCGTGCACGAGCTTGGCGAGGCCTACGGCCGGCACCGGCCCGCGACGCCCTGCAAGGTGCTGCTCGAGTTCGTGTCGGCCAACCCGACCGGCCCGATGCACGTCGGCCACGGCCGCCAGGCCGCGTTCGGCGACGCGCTCGGCCGGCTGCTCGCCGCCGCGGGCGACGACGTCACGCGCGAGTACTACATCAACGACGCCGGCCGCCAGACCGAGATCCTCGCGGTGTCCGTGTGGCTGCGCTACCTCGAGCGCTGCGGCGAGTCGCTGCCCTTCCCCTCCAACGGCTACCGCGGCGATTACCTGCTGCCGCTCGGCGCGGCGCTGCAGGCGCGCGAGGGCGATGCGCTGCGCCATCCTGCGGCCGCCGTGATGGCCGGCCTGCCCGCGGACGCCGGCGCCGCCGGCGGCGACAAGGAAGCGCACATCGACGCGCTCATCGCGCGCTGCCGCACGCTCATCGGCGAGCAGGCCTGGCAACGGCTGCTGCGCGACAGCATCGCGGCGATGATGGACGGCATCCGCGACGACCTCGAGGGCTTCGGCGTGCGCTTCGACCACTGGGTCTCCGAGCGCGCCTTCGCCGAGAGCGGCGCCATCGACCGCGCGCTCGGGCGGCTGCGCGAGCGCGGCCTGCTCTACATGAAGGACGGCGCGGAGTGGTTCCGCGCCACGCAGTTCGGCGACGACGAGGACCGCGTCGTGGTGCGCGACAACGGCGTCAAGACCTACTTCGCCTCCGACATCGCCTACCACCTCGACAAGCGCGAGCGCGGCTACGACCGGCTCATCGACGTGCTCGGCGCCGACCACCACGGCTATGTCACGCGCGTGCGCGGCGGCCTGCAGGCCTTCGGCCATCCGGGCGATTGCCTGGAGGCGCCGCTCATCCAGCTGGTCGCGCTCTACCGCAACGGCGAGAAGGTCTCGATGGGCAAGCGCGAGGCGAACTTCGTCACGCTGCGCCAGCTGCGCGAGGAGGTCGGCAACGACGCCTGCCGCATCTTCTTCCTCATGCGCAGCAACGACCAGTCGCTCGACTTCGACCTCGAGCTCGCCAAGTCCAAGAGCAACGAGAACCCCGTGTTCTACGTGCAGTACGCGCATGCGCGCGTGGCGAGCGTCATGAAGGAGCTCGCGGCCCGCGGCTTCGGCTGGGACGCCGCGCGGGCGCGCGCCACCGTGCTGGCGCGCGGCGCGGAGCTGCTCTCGGGCCCGCACGCCGAGGCGATGCTCGCGGCGCTGTCGCGCTACCCCGAGGTGGTGCGGCAGGCGGCGGCGCAACGCGCGCCGCACGCCATGGTGCATTACCTGCGCGAGCTCGCCACCACGCTGCACGCCTTCTACAACGCCGAGCGCGTGCTGGTGCCCGAACAGGACCTGCGCGAGGCGCGCGTCTATGCGCTGCTCGCCGTGCAGCAGGCGCTGCGCAACGGCCTCGGCATCCTCGGCGCCTCGGCGCCCGAGTCGATGTGACGGCCGCATGAACTCGCCGATCGGCCGCGACTTCAAGCGCAGCGCCGCGGCGCGCGGCGGCTCCGGCCTGCCCTTCTCGCGCGACGCCCGCGTCGGCCTCGCGATCGGCCTCGCTATCGGCCTCACGGTCGCCTTCGGCGTGTTCGTCTGGGCGCAGACCGAGCTGCGGCGCGTCGCCGCCGCCGAACCGGCGCGTCCGGTGGCGCGGGTGCCCACGGCTGCCGTCGCGCGCGCCGCGGAGCAGGCCGCCGCCGCGGACGACCGCTTCGATTTCTATGACCGCCTCAAGAACCAGGAGGTGGTGATCCCGGAGCGCGAGAAGGACGCGCGCCCGGAGGCGCCCACCTCGCTCATCGACCGGCCGGGCGTCTACGTGCTGCAGCCCGGCGCCTACCGCGATGCGGCCGAGGCCGAGAAGCTGCGCGCCCGCCTGGCCCGCATCGGCGTGCAGGCCGTGATCCAGCGCGTGGCGATCGACGCGGACGAGTTCCACCGCGTGCGCATCGGGCCCTATGACGACCTGCGCGAGCTCAACGCCGCGCGCGCCAAGCTGCGCGCCGCCGACATCGACACGCTGGTGATCCGCATCGGCGACTGACGCGCGGTCCGCGCCGCGCGCCGCGCAGGCTCAGCCGTCGGCGTCGTCCGGGATGGCGCGGAAGTCGATGCCGAGCGAACGCAGCTTGCGGTAGAGGTGGGTGCGCTCCATGCCGACGCGCTTGGCGAGCTGGCCGACCTTGCCCTGGCAGAGCAAGAGCTGCTGCTGCAGGTAGGCGCGCTCGAAATGCTCGCGGGCCTCGCGCAGGCCGAGCGACAGCAGGTCCTGCTTGACCAGCGTCTCGCTGGGCGGCACCGCCTTGACGAGCTCGCGCTCGATCTCCTCGAGCGAGATCTCCTCGGCGCCGCCGCGCTCGAGCAGGCGCCGCACCATGGCGCGCAGCTCCTGCACGTTGCCCGGCCACGGATAGTTGCGCAGCCGGTTCTGGGCCGGCACGCCGAAGCGGCGGAACGGCAGCCGCTCCGCGTCGACCAGGCGGTCGACCGAATGGCGCAGCAGTTCCGGGACGTCCTCCGCGTACTCGCGCAACGGCGGCACCCGCAGCACCGTGGCGGAGAGGCGCGCCAGCAGGTCGCGGCGCACCGGCGCCGTCGCGCCGGCGAGCGGGGGTTGTTCGACGTCGGGCTGCGCGGCCGCGACCAGGCGCGCGCGCAACGGCCGCGGCTGCGTGTCGCCGAGGCCCGTCCAGCCGCCCGACTCGAGCACGCCGAGCAGCAGCCGCTGCGCGGCGGGCGGCAGGTCGCCGAGCTCGCTGATGAAGAGCGTGCCGTCGCCCGCCTGCTCGAGCAGCCCGGGCGGACCGCCGGGCGCGCCGAACAACGCGGCCTCGGCGTCGGCCTCGCGCAGCGCGCTCGCCACCGCCTGCACGAAGGGACGGCCGGCGCGCGGCCCCTGCTCGTGCAGGAAGCGCGCGAACGCCTCGCGGCCCGTGCCGTGCTCGCCGACCAGCAGCACCGGCGCTTCGCCGCCCGCGGCGCGCGCGAGGTCGGCG
>RFTM01000224.1 GCA_009923475.1 Gammaproteobacteria bacterium
ATCGGCGCCATCACGATGCGGTTGCGGCAGTCGATGTCGCCGAAGGTCACCGGCGAGAGCAGCGGATCGTCGTGGGCGGCGGTGTCCGTCACAGCGGCCAGACCGTGGCTTCCGCGCCGCCGTCGAGCTCCAGGGTCTTGCCGGTCATCCAAGAGGACGCGGGCGAGGCGAGGTAGAGCGCGGCCGCGGCGATGTCCTCGACGGTGCCGAGGCGCGCCAACGGCGTGCGCGATTCCATCGCGCCGCGGACCTCCGACGTGAGGTAGCGCGCCAAGGCATCGGTGACCACCGGTCCGGGCGCGATCGCGTTGACGCGCACCGAGGGCGCGAAGTCCTGCGCCAAGAGCCGCGTGAGCTGGGTGAGCGCCGCCTTGGCGGTGCCATAGCCCGAGAAACTGCGCTGCGCGTAGCGCGCCGCGGCCGAGGTGATGTTGACCACGCTGCCGGCGCCGCCCGCGCGCAAGTGCGGCACGGCGAGGCGCGTCAGCGCATAGGCGGGCAGCACGTTCCACTCGAGCGTCTTCAGGAACTGCTCGGGCGTGGTGCGCAGCGGGTCGTTGGGACCTGCGCCGCCGGCGTTGTTGACGAGCACGTCGAGACGGCCGAGGCCGTCGATGCAGCCCTTGACGATCGACTCCGCCGCGCCCGCCTGCGACAGGTCCGCGGGCAGCACGACGGCGCGCCGCCCGAGGGCCTGCGCTTCGGCCGCCACCGCATCGAGGTCGGACCGCGTGCGTGCGCTGACCGCGATGTCGGCGCCGGCCGCCGCGAAGGCGAGCGCGATCGCCCGCCCGATGCCGCGTCCGGCCCCGGTGACCAACGCGACGCGGCCGTCGAGCCGGAACCGCGTCGCGAGGTCGATGGTCCCGCTCACGGGCGACGGCTCACCAACGGCCCGTGAACTCGACGCCGTAGGTGCGCGGCGTGCCCCAGTAAGCCTGCGTCAGGCTGCCGAAGCCGGGGCCGAAGTCGATCATGTTCTGGATGTACTTCTCGTCGAACAGGTTCTTCGACCAGAGCGCGACACCGACCTTGGCACCGCCCAGCTCGAAGCCGTCGAACGACAGCCGTGCGTTGACCACGGTGTAGCTCTTGATGCGGGTGTCGTTGGCGAGCGCCGAGCTTGCCGAGGCGGGGTCGGCCGTCGTCACCTTCACCGGGTACGGGTAGAGCGTGTGGTCGCCCATGTAGGTGGCGTCGACCAGCAGCCGCGCCTCGGAGCCGAAGACTTCGCCCAGCGCCGCATCGAGCGAGGCCGCGAAGGTGGTCTCGGGCAGGTGCGGCAGCAGGCGGTTGAAGGCGACATCGACGCCGCGGTCGACGAACTTGTCGAACTCGCCGTCCATCTTGCCGAGCGAGGCCTGCACGCGCGTGCCCTGCTCGAACTGGTAGCCGACCTCGACCTCGAGGCCCTTGACGTTGGCCTCGCCGGCGTTCTTGATCGAGGAGCCGGCGGCGCCGGAGGCCTCGAAGATCGACAGCTGCATGTCCCGCGAATCGTTGTTGAAGAGCGCGACGTTGGCGTAGCCGCGGTTGTCCGCGAACAGCCACTTGGCGCCGATCTCGGTCGACTTCAGGTTCTCGGGCAGGTAGGGCGTCGTCGCCTGCGCGACGTTGACCGGGATCGGGTTGGAGGGGTCGCCCGCCTCGCCGTTGAAGCCGCCGCTCTTGAAGCCCTCGGCGTAGCGCAGGTAGGTGGTGAAACCGTCGTTCACCTTCCAGGTCAGGCCCACGAGCGGCGTGGTGTCGCTGAAGCTCTTCTTGGCGCGGGTGAAGCAGGGCACGTAGTCGAACACGCCCGGGATGCCGGCGCAGCGCTCGGTGGACTTCTCCTCGTCGGTCCAGCGCAGGCCGGCGGTCACCGTGAACCTGTCGTTCACCGCGTAGTCGACCTGGCCGAACACCGCCTTCGCCTTGGTCTCGAAGCCGTACTGCGACTTGAAGGTCACCCCGGCGCCCGGGCCGAACTCCTGGAAGTAGTCCTGCGGGTTGTCGGTGAAGCCGTCATCCTTGAAGTAGTACAGGCCGGCGACGTACGACAGCGCGCCGCTCGAACCGACCCACTGCAGCTCCTGCGAGAGCGAGTCGTAATCCGAGAGGCGCTGGGTGTGCGCGATGTTGAGCGGCGAGCCGTCGAGGTCGAGGCCGTCCTCCCAGGTGAGCGAGCGCTTGGCGGTGATCGACTTCAGCGTGTTGGCATCGTTGATGTCCCACTCGAGGGTCAGCGAATGGCCCTGGGTCTTCGAGCGCTCGAAGGACGGGCCGTCGACCGTGGTCTTCTCGTCGCGTCCCTTGGAGACATACGGCGCCATGAACGGCAGCAGCGCCCGGTAGAGCTGCGAGTGCGAGGGGTTCTGGTCGATGTCGTTGTAGTCGCCGCGGTAGGCGATGCTGAAGCTGTCGCTCGGGTCGAGGTCGATGGCGAGGCGCGCGCTCTTCGAGTCGACGTTGTTGAGGTCCGCGGTCGAGGCCTTGCGCCCCGGCGGGCCCGGCAGGTTGCCGGCCTTGTTCTCGATCCAGCCATCGCGCTGCTTGGCGGCGAGCGCGAGGTTGATGCGCGCGATGCCGATGGTCGGCAGGTCGATGGAGAGCTTGCCGCCGCGCGCTGAATAGTTGCCGAAGTGCAGCGAGGCGCTGCCCGAGGCCTCGCCCGAGGGCTTGCGCGTCACGACGTTGAAGGCGCCGGCGAGCGTGTTGCGGCCCCACAGCGTGCCCTGCGGGCCGCGCAGCACCTCGACCTGGTCGATCTCGATGAGGTCGAAGAGGGCGCCCTGCACCTTGCCCACGTAGACGCCGTCGACGTAGATGCCGACCGCCGGATCCCAGGAGAGGGCGGGGTTGATGGTCACGCTGCCGCGGATCGCGATCTGCGCGGCGGTGGAGTTGCCGGGAGTGGCGCTCACCTGCAGGTTGGGGGCGAAGCCCTCGAGCGACTGGATGTTGGTGATGCCGCGGCGCTCGATGGCGTCGCCCGAGAGCGCGGTGACCGCGATCGGCACGTCGATGAGGCGCTGTTCGCGCTTCTGCGCGGTGACGACGACCTCTTCGAGGGCGCCGGTGTCCTGCGCCTGCGCGATGGGCGCGAGCGCGAGGGCGACGGCGAGGGAGACGAGGGGACGGGAGCGGTTGCTGCTCATTTCGTTGGCCTCTTTGGGGGTGGAGTCAGAAGAAGTAGGAGCCGCCGTTCGCCACCAGCACGCTGCCGGTGACGTACGAGGCTTCGTCGCCGGCGAGGAAGCGCACGGCGGCGGCGACCTCCTCGGGGCGGGCGAGGCGGCCGAGCGGGATGGCCTTCTCGAGGCTCGAGATCCACTCGTCCGGGATGGAGCGCATGAGCGGCGTGTCCGTCGGGCCGGGCGCGACCGCGTTGACGCGGATGCCGCGCGAGGCGACCTCGCGCGACAGCGCGCGGGTCATGCCGACCAGCGCCGCCTTGCTCGTCACGTAGTGCACGGGGCCTTCGCCCGACTGCACCGCCGTCGAGGCGATGTTGACGATGGAGCCGCGGATGTCCTGGGCGGCCATGATGCGCAGCGCCTCGCGCGTGCAGAAGAACGCGCCGTCGAGGTTGACGCCCATCACCGCGCGCCAGCCCTCGTCCTCCATGAAGACGAGCTGCTCGACATGGGTCTTCGGTTTCTCGCCGCGCGCGAGCTCGGCGTTGCGGGCGGCCATCAGCTCGTACATCTTGGCGCTGCCGTCGTTCGGGCCCGTGCCCGTGCCGGCGTTGTTGACCAGCACGTCGAG
>RFTM01000225.1 GCA_009923475.1 Gammaproteobacteria bacterium
CGCGCCAGCCGGGGCAGGGCCGTGGCAAGCGCCTCGCCGACCGGGTGGTGGTAGTACTCGGCGGCCCAAAGCAGCAGCCGCAGCAGGTCGGCATCGAAGGTCGGCACGGGATCGATTGCCCGCGATATCGGTTTCAGTCGGGCTTCCGAGAGCTCTGATCGCTCCTCCCGTGAAACGATGATCCCCACGACCTGGCGTCTGCCGAACGGTACCCACACCCGCGACCCCGGGGCGGGCACGGGGCCGTCGCGCGGCGGCAGGTAGTCGAAGACCTGACGCAGCGGACTGTCGACGGCGACCCTCAAGATCATGGGATGCATGGACAGGGATTTTTCCACAGAGGATGTGGATAACGCTGTGGACAGTTGCTTTGGCAAGTCGGAAATCGCGGCATTTTCAGCAGATTCTCGTTGGCTTGGTCAATGATTAGCCAATCGGGTCATCTTGTTAATCAAAACAAAGGGTTACGGATTCGTGGTGGCCGCTCCCGGTGCATTTATGAACGGAACGTGACACGGATTCTCCGCGACTGTGTGCAAGTGCCTGATTTTGTGTGCCGGGTCTGGAGGCTCGCGCCCTCAAGTGGCGCGGCTGCCGGTCCAGTTGGTCAGCGAGACTCCGGCAAGCGCGATCAAACCGCCCACCACCATCGAGGGCCGGATCGCTTCGCCGAGCAGCAGCGCCCCGAAGGTCGCGCCGAACACGGGCACGAGGTTGTTGAACACGGCGGTGCGCGCCGGGCCCAGGCGCTTGAGGCCCTGGGCGTACCAGACGAACGCCAGCGCCGTGCCGCCGGCGCCGAGGTAGGCGATGCCCGTCCAAGCACGCCAGTCGACCTGCGACAGCGTCCAGGACGACCACTCGAGCGGCATGCCGAGCGACAGCATCAGGGCGCCGCAGAGCGCGGTCACGGTGGTCATGGCGAGCGCCGAGGGCGCGCCGTCGCCGGCGAAGGCGTAGCGCCCGATCACCGTGTACGCGGCCCAGCAGGCCGCGCCGCCGAGCATCATCGCCTCGCCGATGCCGACGCGCTGCATGATGAGCGTGAGGTCGCCGCGCGCCAGCACCACCGCGACGCCGGTCAGCGCGAGCAGGATGCCGAGCCAGCGGTGCTTGGCGAGCCGCTCGCCGAACACCAGCGCCATCGCCACCGCCGTCATGACCGGGTTGAGCGCCACGACGAGCGCCGTGCGGCTCGCGTCGATGCGTTCGAGCGCGCCGAGGAACAGCAGGTTGTAGGTGACGAGGCCGGTGGCGGCGAGGAGCAGCGCGTAGCCCCAATCGCGCGCCCGCAGCCGCGGCCAACCGCGCTCGGTCGCGAGCAGCAGCGGCAGCAGCACCGCGAACGCCGCCCAGAACCGCAGCGCGGCGAGCGTGCCGTGCGGCACCTGCGGCGCCGCGACGCGGCCCGCGATGAAGGTGCCGCCCCACAGCGCCGCGACGCCGACCAGGCGCGCGTAGAGGCTCGCGAGTCCCGTGCCGTCGCTCACTCGGTCGAGGCGTCCGCGCGCCGCTCGCGCAAGGCGACGTAGACGCCGGCCGCCACCACCAGCGCCGAGCCGGCGAGGATCACCCCGCTCGGCGTCACCGACCAGAACACCCAGTCGAGCCCGATCCCCCACAGCAGGGCCGTGTACTCGACCGGGGCGACCACCGCCGCGGGTGCGTTCTTGAAGGCGACGGTGATGTAGTGCTGGCCGACCGCGCCGAAGCCGCCCGCCGCCGCCACGAACCCCCAGTGACCGGGGTCGACGGCCACCCAGCCGTTCGCCGCGAGCACGCCCGAGGCGAGGCCCATCAGCCCGAGGAAGGAGAACACCACCGCCGCCGTCTTTTCGGTGCGGGTCAGCACCCGCGCCACGAGCGCCGCCGCCGCGTAGCACAGCGCCGAGACGAGGGCGGCGAGTCCGGCGGCCACCGGCAGGCCGTCAGGCCTCGGCTGCAGGATCACGATCACGCCGATGAAGCCGACCACGATCGCCGCCCAGCAGCCGGGCTCGACCCGCTCGGCCAGGAACCATGCGGCGAGGGCGGCGATCAGCAGCGGCGCGAACATGTAGACCGAGTACACCGACGCCAGGGGCGCATCGCGCAGCGCGACGATGAACGTGCCGAGCATGGTGATGCCGATCAGCGCCCGCGCCACATGCAGCCAGGGCCGCGTCGGCTTCAGCTCGGCGAGCCGGCCGCTCCACCACAACGGCAGCAGCAGGAACGGCAGCGACGCCACGGCGCGCAGGAAGATCACCTGCATGGGCGGGTAATGCGCCGCAAACAGCTTCAGCAGCGCGTCCATGAACGAGAAGGCGGCGACGGCGACGAACATCGCCAGCACGCCCGTGGCGCTGCGGGATCGCATCACCGGACTATACGCGAGGCCCCGCAGACGAGTCTGTACTTCATGCTCGGCTTGGTTCCACTGCGCGTGGGTTCAGTCCCGGGGTCAGGGCTCGTCGATCTCGTAGCCCCGCGCCCGCAGTTTGGCGAGCAGGCCGCCGGGGCGCAGCAGGCCGTCGATGTCGGCGACCGCGAGCGTCACCGTGTTGCGCTCCAGCGAATCCGTCACCGTCTTGAGCCAGGCGGCCTCGAAGTCGCGCAGCACGGCGCTGATGCGCGCGCTGCTGCGCAGCGAGTCGAGGCAGGTCTGGGAGGCCTGCGCCGCCGCGCCCGAGCGCAGGCCGGCGACATCGCCCACCGCCCAGGACTCCGCCCGCTGCCGCGCGTTCGCGAGGTCCGACTCGAGGCGCCCGAGCACCGCCTCGGCGCAGGCGATCTCGGCGTCGAGCGGGATCTGCCCGGCCTCCGCGAGCGTGTCCCGCGGGTCCTCGATGCGGACCTCCGGCAGCGCCAACTTGACCTTGCGCTCGCGGGCGAGCTTCTCGACGGTGCGCCCGACCTCGCTGCGGTTGCTGAGACCGCTGCGGTCGACCGCGGCGCGCCACAGCTCGCTGACGGCGAGCGCCGGACGCCGCTCGAGCATCGCGCGGTCGCGCGGCGCGTACTTGAGCCGCAGCGCCTCGAAGCGCGCGAACACCGGCGGCGGCAGCACCTCCTGCAGCGAGCGGCCGTCCTCGTTGCCGCGCAGCTTGCGGTACTGCAGGTAGAGCCGCAGCCCCGAGATCGGGCCGATGTCGGCGTCGACGTCGAAGCGCGCCGGCACGAACACCTGCGCGCGCCCCAGCACCTCCTCGACCTCGCGCGAGCGCCACTGCAGCTTCTTGGGCGCCGGCGCGAGGGTCGCGAGCAGGTAGAGCGTGTGGTCGCCCTTGCGCACCTTCCAGAGCCCCGGGCCGGCGCGCTCGCCCGTCACCAGCACCTCTTCGACCTCCTCGACCGCGGCCGGGTCGGCCGCCACGGTGACCGGCGCGGGCGGCACGGTGGCGGGCGCAGCGGGGGACGCGCCGGCGCCCGCGGCGAGGGCGCCGAAAATCGTCATCAGGATGGCGTTGAATGTCGTCATGTCCGGCCTTATCTTACGATGCTGATGACCCAAGAAAGCCGCGACGAGTTCCCGGGCCTCGCGCATCCCGCCGAGGGGGTGACGCTGCAGCAGCCGGTGCTCCGCACCGACGTCGCCGGCATGCCGCTCGAATGGATCGACTACCGCGAAGCGGCGCGCCTCTACCACCAGGAGCAGGTCGCGTACACCTGCGGCACGCCCATCTTCCGGCTGTACGGCGGCACCAACGCCCTCACCGGGCTGCGCACCGTGCTCGAGGTCAACTCCATCGTCGCCACGGT
>RFTM01000226.1 GCA_009923475.1 Gammaproteobacteria bacterium
GACGCTGCTCAAGCAGGCGCGCGCCTTCGGCTTGGGCTGCGTGCTCGCGACGCAGAACCCCGTCGACCTCGACTACAAGGGCCTCGCCAACTGCGGCACCTGGCTCATCGGCCGCCTGCAGACCGAGCGCGACAAGGCGCGCGTCATCGAGGGCCTCGAGAGCGCGCTTGCGGGTGCGGACGGCATGGACCGCGGCACGCTGGACAAGCTGATGTCGGCGCTCACGCAGCGCGTGTTCCTGATGCGCAACGTGCACCAGGACGCGCCCTACCTCATGAAGAGCCGCTGGGCGCTGTCGTTCCTGCGCGGCCCGCTCACCGGGCCCGAGATCACGCGCGTGATGGCCGGCAAGCGCACCGCGGCGGCGGCGCCTGCCGCGGCAGGCACGAGCGCTGCGCCTGCGGCCGCCGCTGCCGCGGCCACGGCTTCAGCGCCCACCACGGGCGCCGCACGCCCCGCCGTGCCGGGCGATGTCACCGAGTATTTCCTTGAAGGTCGCAGCGGCTCGCCGCCCGCGGAATACCGTCCGATGGTGATGGGCCTCGCCAAGCTGCACTTCGTCGACGCCAAGCTCGGTCTCGACCAGTGGGACACAACCTCTTGGCTCGCCCCGCTCGGCGATGACGGCAAGTCGGTGGACTGGTCCGCCGGGTCGGCCTACCCCGACCTCAAGGCGCGGCTCTCGAAGTCGCCCGCCTCGGGGGCGGCCTTCGCCGACCTGCCCGGCGCCGCGATGCGCGCCGCGAACTATGCGGCCTGGGGCAAGGCGCTCAGCAGCCATCTCTACGAACAGGCGCGCGCGGAAGTGTCCTTCTGCGATGCGCTCAAGCTCGCCTCGGCGCCCGGCGAGGACGAAGCGCAGTTCCGCGTGCGGCTCGCGCAGTCCTTGCGCGAGAAGCGCGACGAGGCGGTCGAGACGCTGCGCCGCAAGTACGCGCCCAAGCTCGCGACGCTGCAGGACCGCGTGGCGCGCGCCGAAGACAAGGTGCAGCGCGAGCAGGCGCAGCTCTCGCAACAGAAGATGAACACCGCGATGTCGGTGGGCGCCGGGATCCTCGGCGCGCTGTTCGGGCGCAAGGCGCTCTCCGCCAGCACCATCGGTCGCGCGAGCTCCGCTGCGCGCTCGGCGAGCCGCATCGGCCGCGAATCGCAGGACGTCGCGCGCGCCGACGAAAGCCTCGAGGTGGTCCGCCAGCGCCTCGCCGACCTGCAGGCCGAAAGCGAGGCCGAGATCGCCGCGCTCGCGGCCTCGTTCGAGGGCGATGCCGTCGAACTGCGCAAGGTCGCGGTGACGCCCCGCAAGTCGGACATCGCCGTCGGCCAGGTGGCGCTCGTCTGGGCGCCCTGGCGCAAGGATGCCGACGGTTTCCCGGTCTCCGACACCTGACGGAACACGCCCCATGAACCCCTTCACCGCGGCCCGCCGGCCGCTCCTCCGGATGCTGCCCATGATCGCCATGCTCGGACTCGCCTCCTGTTCACGCACCGACGGCGGCCCGCGCGACGGCGTGTGGCGCGCCGTGCTGCAGGTGCCGGGCGGCGAACTGCCCTTCAGCATCGAGTTCACGCACGAGAAGGGCGGACGCGTCGCCTACCTCGTGAACGGCCCCGACCGCACGCGGATCGACGAGATCGCGGTGAACGACGGCGCCGTCACGCTGCGCATGCCGGGCTTCAACAACCGCATCGACGCCAAGCTCGAGGGCGATACGCTCTCGGGCACGCTGCTGATGGTGAAGCCCAAGGGCAAGGACCAGACGATCCCGTTCCGCGCCCGCTACGGCGACGCGTTCCGGTTCAGCCCCGGCGCGGACGGCCCGGCCGAGCCCGGCGCACCGGACGTCACCGGCCGCTGGGCGGTGACCTTCGCGGACGGCGGCAAGAACTCACCGGCGATCGGCGAGTTCAAGCAGCAGGGCCGCACCGTCACCGGCACCTTCCTCACGCCGACCGGCGACCACCGCTTCCTCGCCGGCGAGATCCGCGGCCGCGAGCTGCGGCTCTCAAAGTTCGACGGCGGGCATGTGTTCCTGTACCACGCGACGGTGGGCGAGGACGGTTCGCTCGCCGGCAGGTTCTGGTCCGGCATCGCGTTCGAGGACAGCTTCACGGCGCGGCGCGACGAGGACGCCTCGTTGGGCGACGCCGACCAGGCGACCAAGCTCGTCTCCGGCGACCGCTTCGATTTCCGCTTCCCCGACCTCAGCGGCGCCAACGTCTCGCTGCGCGACCAGTTCTTCAAGGGCAAGGTGGTGGTGGTCGCGCTGGCCGGCAGCTGGTGCCCGAACTGCCACGACGAAGCACAGCTGCTGGTCGACCTCTACAAGCGCAAGCGCGCGCAGGGCCTAGAGGTGGTGTCGCTGATGTTCGAGCAGTTCGGCGACTTCGGGCGGGCCGCCGAGGCGACCTACCGGTTCCGCGACAGCTACGGCATCGAGTACACCACGCTGATCGCCGGCATCTCCGACAAGGACGACGCAGCCTCGCGGCTGCCGCAGCTCAACGGCGTGTTCGCCTTCCCGACGACGATCTTCATCGACCGCGGCGGCAAGGTGCGCAAGATCCACACCGGCTTCTCGGGGCCGGCCACCGGCGAGCACTACACCAAGCTGGTCGGCGACTTCGAGCGGACCGTGGACCTGCTGCTCGCCGAACCCGTGCCGCCGCTGCCGCCGACCGAGCCCGGCATCCCGAAGGTCTGAGCCCGCCATGCCGTCCTTCGACGTCCAGTCCGAGATCGACCTGCACGAGCTGACCAACGCGGTCGACCAAGCGAACCGCGAGCTGCAGCAGCGCTTCGACTTCAAAGACACCGGCGCCGCCTACGAGCTCAAGGCGAAGGAGTTCACGGTGCAGATGAAGGCCGAGGTGGAGTTCCAGCTGAAGCAGATGCTGGAGATCCTGAAGCTGCGCGTCTCCAAGCGCGGCATCGACATCGCCTGCCTCGACCCCAAGGATCCGCAGACCAACCTCGCCGAGGCGCGCCAGGACGTGGTGCTGCGCCACGGCATCGACGCCGACTGCGGCCGCAAGATCGTGCGCCTGCTGAAGGACTCGAAGCTCAAGGTGCAGGGCGGCATCCACGGCGACAAGGTGCGCGTCACCGGCAAGCAGCGCGACGACCTGCAGGCCGCGATCGCGCTGCTGAAGCGCGAGACCTTCGACCGGCCGATCTCGTTCGGCAACTTCCGCGACTAGGCGCGGCGCGGGATCACGGCGAGGCCGGCTTCAGCAGCGCACAAAGACCGGCGACGGCGTCGATCGCGCCGGGACCCATGCGCTCGAGCCGCGGGTCCTGGAAGGCGGGCATGCGGCCCTCGCGCACGGCGGCGACATCCTTGAAGGCGCGCCAACGGTCGCGCCAATCACGCGCGGTGACCGGCGGCGCGACCATCACGATCACCTCGGGGTCGCGCTTGCGCAGCTTCTCGAACTCGATGATGGGCGCCGGGAAGTCGATGTCGTCGAAGACGTTGCGGCCGCCGCAGCGCGCGATGGCATCGTCGACGAGATGGCGCGAGCCGACGGTGTAGAGCGGCGAGTCGAGCATCATCCAGTAGACCCGCAGCGGCTTCGCGGCGGCGGACCGCGGCGGCAGGCGCGCGACCTTCGCCTCGAGCGCGCGCGCCGCAGGATCGGCGACCGGCCCGGTGCCGGCGAGCGCGCCGAGGCGCCGCACCGAGCCGGGCAGGTCCTCGAAGCGGCGCAGGCTCACCGTGTACACGGTGA
>RFTM01000227.1 GCA_009923475.1 Gammaproteobacteria bacterium
CGGGCGTAGGCACGGTCTCGGCGCGTGCAACGGCTTTTTCACGCGGCGCGACGCAAGCCGTCAGCGCGATGGGCATCAAGAAGACAATACAGAGAACGCGGGTGTGAAGGGCGCCTTTGGCGTGTTTCATCAGGCTGCGAGTTTACGGTTGGCGTACAACGACATGAGCATACCGAAGCCCGCCAGCAGGGTCACCATCGAAGTGCCTCCGTAGCTCACCAAGGGCAGCGGCACGCCGACCACCGGCAACAGCCCGCTCACCATGCCGGCGTTGATGAACACGTACACGAAGAAGATGGCGGCGAGGCTGCCCGACAGCAGCCGCGCGTAGGTGTCGCGCATCTGCGTGGCGAGGTAGAGGGCCCGCAGCACCACCGACACGTAGAGACCGATGAGCAGCAGCGCGCCGATCAGCCCGAACTCCTCGCCCACCACGGCGAACACGAAGTCCGTGGAGCGCTCCGGCAGGAACTCGAGCTGCCCCTGGGTGCCGCGCAGGTAACCCTTGCCCGTGATGCCGCCGGAGCCGATAGCGATCGTCGACTGGATGATGTGGTAGCCGGCGCCCAGCGGGTCGGTCTGCGGATCGAGGAAGGTCAGCACGCGCTGCCGTTGGTAGTCGTGCAGCAGGTGCCAGCCGCCCCAGGCGGCGGCCGCGCCGGCGACGGCGAGCAGCGCGATGATGCGCCACTGCAGGCCCGCGAACAGCACCACCAGCACGCCCGCCATGAGGATGAGCAGGCCGGTGCCGAGGTCGGGCTGCAGGATGGTGAGGCCGGTGGGCAGCAGGATCAGCGCCGCGAGCGCGAGCAGCGTGCGCCAGTCGGGCGGCAGCGGCCGCTCGCGCAGGTACCACGCGCAGGCCATCGGCACCGCGAGCTTCATGATCTCGGACGGTTGGAAACGCACGAAGCCGAGGTCGAGCCAGCGCTGCGCGCCCTTGCCGATGTATCCCACGACGTCGACCACCACCAGCAGCACGAACCCGAGCACGTACAGCCACGGCGACAGGCGGCGCAGGAACCCCGGCTTGAGCTGCGCGCAGACCAGCATCAGCGCGACGCCGATGCCGAGCCGCGTGGTGCCGCGCGCCACGGCGCCCCAGTCGCCGCCCGAGGTGCTGTAGAGGACGACCTGCCCGTAGAGCGCGATCAGCGCGAGGCCGAGCAGCAGCGGCCCGTCGAGCTTCAGCGTGGAGAGCACGCGTGCCGTGTTGGTGAGCGTGCGGCGTGCGGTGCTGTCGACCTCCTCGCGGATCATTCGCCGCTCCCCACGGGCGCCGCGTCGGGCGCGGGGGGCGCGTCGGCGCCCGGCGGCGGCGGGAACTTGCGCAGCAGGTATGCGTCCATCACCGTGCGCGCGATGGGCGCCGCGGTGCCGCTGCCGCTGCGGCCGTTCTCGACCAGGACGGCCACCGCGATGCGCGGGTCCTCCACCGGCGCGAACGCGATGAACCACGCGTGGTCGCGCAGCCGCTCGCTGATCGCGGACTCGTCGTACTTGGCGTCCTGCGCCACGCTGAACACCTGCGCCGTGCCGGTCTTCCCGGCGATGGTGTACTGCGCGCCGTAAGCGGACCGCGACGCGGTGCCGCCTTGCATCACGGCTACCATGCCGCCGATGGCCGCGTCCCAGCCGGCCGGGTCGCGCAGCGCCACGCGCGGCAGCGGCGCGGGCGGCACGACCGTGACCGCCTGGGTCGCCGGGTCGCGCAGCGCGCGCACCAGGCGCGGCCGGAAGTTCTCGCCGCGGCGCGCCAGCACCGCCGTCATGTGCGCGAGCTGCATCGGCGTGCTGGTCATGTAGCCCTGGCCGATGCCGAAGATCACCGTCTCGCCCGGGAACCACACCTGTTGCGCCGGCCGCTTGAAGGCGCCGCGTTTCCAGCCGGGCGAGGGCAGCAGGCCGGGGCGCTCGCCGCCGACGTCGAGCCCGGTGGCGGCGCCGAGTCCGAAGCGGCCGAGGAACTCGTGCAGCCGATCGACCCCGAGCGTGCGCGCGAGCGAGTAGAAATACACGTCGCAGGACTGCGCGATCGCCTGCTGCATGGACACCCGCCCATGGCCGCCCTTCTTCCAGTCGCGGAAGCGGTGGCTGCTGCCCGGCAACGAGAACCAGCCGGGGCAGGCCACCGGGTCCTGCGTCGTGGTGACGCCGGACTCGAGCCCCGCCAAGGCCACCACCGGCTTGATGGTGCTGCCCGGCGGGTAGGTGCCGCGCAGCGCCCGGTTGAAGAGCGGCCGGTCCGGGTTTTCATTGAGCGCGGTGAACTCCGCGCGCGTCAGGCCGCGCGCGAAGCCGTTCGGGTCGAACCCCGGCGTGCTGACCAGCGTGATGACGTCGCCGTTGCGCGGGTCGAGCGCGACCACCGCCGCGCGCCGACCCTGCACCGCCTGCTCGGCGACCCGCTGCACCTCGAGGTCGAGCGTCAGGAACAGGTCGCTGCCGGGCCGGCCCGGCATGTTGCGCAGCGCCGCCTGCAGCGGCCCGAGACGCTCCACCGAGCGGCCCTGCGCGTTGACCATGATCTCGCGCGAGCCGTTGCGGCCGCGCAGCGCGTCCTCGAAGGCCGCCTCGACGCCGGTCTTGCCGATGGTGGAGGTGCCTGCGTACTGCTCGCGGTCGATGCGCGCGAGGTCGGCCTCCGAGATCGTGCCGACGTAGCCGAGCGCGTGCACGCCGACCTCGCCCTGCGGATAGTTGCGCGCGAGGCGCGTGCGGATGTCGACGCCCGGGAACTCGAAGCGGTGCAGCGCGAAGCGCGCCATGTCCTCCTCGTCGAGCCGCAGCCGGATCGGCACGCCGTCGAACGGGCGGCGCGAGCGCACCGTGCGGCGCGCGGCCTCGAGGTCGTCCGCCTGCAGCAGGCCGATGCGCACCAGCCCCTGCAGCGTGGCTTCGAGGTCGGGCACCTGTTCGCGGACCAGCTCGAGCTGGTAGGCGGGGCGGTTCTCGGCGAGGATCGAGCCGGCGCGGTCGTAGATGACGCCGCGCGGCGCGGGCAGCGGCTCCGTGCGCACGCGGTTGCCCTGCGCGAGGGCCGTGTACTCGGCGTGCTTGCTCACCTGCAGCCAGTAGAGGCGCGCGACCAGCGCCGCGGCGAGCAGGCAGACGACCGCCACCGCCACCACTGAGCGCTGCTCGAACAGGCGCTGCTCGCGCCAGAGGTCCTTGATGCGGCCGCGCGCGCCCATCTCAACGCGCTTGCGGCGCGAGCCTGTCGAGGATGTGCGCCACCACCGGCCACAGCAGCGCGCCGACCGCCACCGGGATCCAGCCGCGCCAGCCGTCGCCGGCCTGGCCGGTCCACAGGTCGATGAGCGAGACCACCGCCTGCCACATCACGAGCAGGCCCAGCACGAACAGCGACTGCTCGAGCGCCGGTTTGTGGCGCACCAGCAGGTGTTGGCGCACGGCGACATAGGCGACGAGCGCGGTGGCGAGCGCATGCTGGCCGAGCACCGCGCCGCGGACGACCTCGAGCGCAAGGCCGGCGATGAAGGCCGCGCCGATGCCGCCGAGGCGAGGCGCCGTCATCGACCACCACGCCACCGCGAGCACGAGGAGCGGCGGGCGCAGCAGCGCGAGCGAGGGCGGCAAGGGCAGCACCTGCAGCAGGAACGCGACCGCGAGCGAGAGCGTGAGGCGCAGCCGGGACATCATGGCGTCACCGGCATCGGCTTGGCGGTCGGGTCGCCGCCGCTGGCGGCGGCGGGATCGG
>RFTM01000228.1 GCA_009923475.1 Gammaproteobacteria bacterium
CGCCTCCGCCGCATCGGCCAGCCCGAACCAATGGGGCTTGAGGGTCATCAGCACGTTGACGGCGAACAGCAGGCCGCCGCCGAGGTAGCCCAGCGAGTAGCCGAGGGCGGAGACGCGGTCATAGTCGCGCTCGTCGGCGACATCGAGCAGCAGCGCGTCGTAGAAGATGTTCGAGGCGTTGAAACCGATGCCGGCCATGACGAAGCAGGCGGCCGCCCACCACCACTGCCCCTGCCCCACGAAGCCGAGCGCGGCGGTGCCGAGGACGCCGAGCAGGCTCCAGGCGACGAGCTGGCGCTTGCGGCCGGCCGCGCGGTCCGCGACCGCGCCCAGCACCGGCGCGAGCACCGCCACGACGACGCCCGCCACGGCGTTCGCGTAGCCGAGGCGCGAGGTGCTGACCGTCGGGTCGACGCCCGTGCTCCAGAACTTCTGGAAGAAGACCGGGAAGAACCCCGCGAGGACCGTGGTCGCGAACGCCGAGTTAGCCCAGTCGTACAGCGCCCAGGAGATCGTGTCGCGGCGCTTGTACGGGCTGGTCATGTCAGCTGGCCTGCTCCCGGGTCTCGCGGAAGACGATGTCAGGCCAGCGCTCGACCGTCAGGTCGAGGTTGACCCTCGAGGGGGCAAGATAGACCAATGCGCCGCTGTGGTCGACTGCGAGGTGGTCGTAGGCCTTGGTGCGGAACTCGGCGAGCTTGCGCTCGTCTTCGCAATAGACCCAGCGCGCGGTGTGGACCCCGATGGGCTCGAAGGCGCACTGCACCGCGTACTCGTCCTGCAACCGGAACGCCACCACCTCGAACTGCAGCGGCCCCACCGCGCCCAGGATCTGGTCGTTGTTGCGCAGCGGGCGGAAGAGCTGCGTCGCGCCCTCCTCGCAGAGCTGGCCCAGGCCCTTGGAGAGCGCCTTGGCCTTCAGCGGGTCCTTGAGCACGGCGCGACGGAAGAGCTCGGGCGCGAAGTTGGGGACGCCCGTGAAAACGAGCTCCTCGCCCTCGGTGAAGGAATCGCCGATGTTGATGGTGCCGTGGTTGTGCAGGCCGATGATGTCGCCGGCGTAGGCGTCATCGGCGGCCGAGCGGTCGGCGGCGAGGAAGGTCAGCGCGTCGGCGATGCGCACGTCCTTGTCGAGGCGCACATGGTGCATCTTCATGCCGCGGCTGTACTTGCCTGAGCACAGGCGCAGGAAGGCGATGCGGTCGCGGTGCGCGGGGTCCATGTTGGCCTGGATCTTGAAGACGAAGCCGGTGAGCTTCTCTTCCGCGGCATCCACGGGGCGCTGCCGCGTGGCACGCGCCAGCGGGCCCGGGGCGAAGCGCGTGAACGACTTGAGCAGTTCCTCGACGCCGAAATTGGAGATGGCGGAGCCGAAGAACACCGGCGTCTGGCGCCCCGCGCGGTAGGCCTCGAGGTCGAAGGACTGGGTGGCGCCGCGGACGAGCTCGATCTCCTCGTCGAACGCGGCCGCCTCGTCGCCGAGCAGCGCCCGCCCCTCGTCGCTGTGCAAGCCGTCGATGATCTGGTTCTCGCCCACGCGCCCGCGCTCGCCCGCCTCGTAGACGTAGATGCGGTCCTCGACGAGGTGGTAGATGCCCTTGAGCGAACGGCCCATGCCGATCGGCCAGGTGACCGGCGCGGTGGCGATGCCGAGCACCCGCTCGATCTCGTCGAGCAGCTCGATGGGCGCCCTGCCCTCGCGGTCGAGCTTGTTGATGAAGGTCATGATGGGCGTGTCGCGCAGCCGGCAGACCTCCATCAGCTTGATGGTGCGCTCCTCCACGCCCTTCGCGCAGTCGATCACCATCAACGCGGAATCCACCGCGGTGAGCGTGCGGTAGGTGTCCTCGGAGAAATCCTCGTGGCCCGGGGTGTCGAGCAGGTTGACGACACAGCCGCCGTACGGGAACTGCATCACCGACGAGGTGACGGAGATGCCGCGCTCTGGTAGAGCCTGATCGCCGAGGTGTTGCTCGGCCGGACCTCGAGGAAGAGGTCCTCGGCTCCGGCGGCGCGGGCGATGTCGAACAACGCCGTGACGAGCTGCCGCCCGAGCCCGCGGCAGCGGTGTTCCGGCCGCACGCACACATTGAGGATGTGCGCCTCGCCGGCGCCCACCGACAGGATGCCGTAGCCCGCAAGCTGTCCGTCGACCTCGAGCACCCGGCACAGGTAGCCGACGCGCAGGCAGTCGCGGAACACGGGCTCGCTCCAAGGGAACGCGTAGGAGTCGCGTTCGGCGGCGACCACATCGGGCACATCGTCCTCGCGCATGGGGCGCAGGACGGCCTCGGGCAGCGGCAGGTGTCGGGGGGCGGTGGCCATCATCGTTCCGTGACGATCATCGGGTGCAGTTCAGTCGGCGGCCGGCAGGCCGGCATGGACCTGCCGCGCGAACTTGAGGTCTTCCCAAGCCTTGCGCTTCTCGCCCGGGCTGCGCAGCAGGTAGGCGGGATGATACGTGACCACGACAGGGGTGTTGAGCGGCCCGAAGCGGTGCACCGTGCCGCGCAGCGACCCGAGCGTGGCCTCGGTGCCGAGCAGGTTCTGGGCGGCCACCCGGCCGAACGCCAGGATCAGCCGCGGCCGGACGAGTTCGACCTGCTGCGCGAGATAGGGCAGGCATTCGGCGACCTCCTCGGGCTTGGGGTCGCGGTTCTCGGGCGGCCGGCATTTGAGCACGTTGGCGATGAACACGCTGTCACGGGCGAGACCGATCGCGCCGAGCATGGCGGTGAGCAACTGGCCCGCCGGACCGACGAACGGTTCGCCCTGCCGGTCTTCCTCGGCGCCGGGCGCCTCCCCCACCACCATCCACTCGGCGCGTCGCGCGCCGCTGCCGAAGACGGTCTGGGTGCGCCCGCGGTGCAGCGGACAGCGGACGCAGTCCCGGACACAGGCCTCGAGGGCCGACCATCCGTCGACCGATGATGCGACCGCCGGTGCCGGCACGGGCGCCGTCAGCGGCGCCGGGACGGCCACGGCGCGCCGCGGCACCCATTGGTCGATGCCGAGCGCCCCGAGATAGGCCGCGCGGCGGGCCGCCTCAGACATGGTCACCCTTGGAGGGCGGCGCAGCGGTCGGTGCGCCGGGCGCGGGTCGACGCAGCTTGCGGAACGCCCAGACCGCGGGCGCCGACAGCGCGTACATCGAGAACAGGAACAGCAGCATCGGCGGCGGGTCGGCCGCCACCAGCGCCAGCGACAAGGGCACGATGACGAAGTAGAAGAACTTGACCCGCGCGTTCCAGTCGACCTGCTTGGCGCTGGAGTACGGGAAGCGCGACACCATCAGCATGCCCGCGAGCAGGGGGACGCCGAACAGCACCACGAGCCCGACCAACCCGGGTTCGCGCCATTCGCTGGTGAACCAGACGTAGGCCGCGACCAGCCCGGCCGCGGAGGGGCTCGGCAAGCCCTCGAAGAAGCGCTTGTCGGCCGTGGCGGCACGCGCGTTGAAGCGGGCCAGACGCAGCGCCGCGCACACCGCATAAAGGAACGCCGCGACCCACCCGAAGCGGGCCCAGGCACCGCCGTACTCGGCGATCCGCGCGATGCCCCACTGGTAGGCGATGAGCGCCGGCGCCACGCCGAACGCGACCATGTCGGCCAGGCTGTCGTACTCCTTGCCGAACGCGCTTTCGGTGCCGGTCCAGCGCGCCACACGGCCGTCCAGGCCATCGAACAGCATGGCGAAGTAGATGGCGGCGCAGGCGCGGC
>RFTM01000229.1 GCA_009923475.1 Gammaproteobacteria bacterium
CGGGGGATCCAACGGCGGGTCCACTCCGCGACCTCGGCGCGCGAGGCGCCGCCCATCACGGCGCGGATCAGCGCGCCCTTGAGTCGGCCGTGGTCGGCGAGACGCAGCGCGAAGCGCAGCAGCATCGGCAGCACGGCGATGAAGCCCGCGAGACGCCAAGGATGGCGCAGCGCGAAGCCGAGCACGTAGCCGAACAGCGTGTCGCGACGCGTGATCGTGCCGTCGAGGTCGAAGAAGACCAGCTGCGGCGATGGAGCGCGGGGCAGTTCGGGATCGGCCACCCGCGCGCCCCGTCAGCCCGCGGCGATCTGCCGCAGCACGTACTGCAGGATGCCGCCGTGCCGGTAGTAATCGCGCTCCTTCGGGGTGTCGATGCGGACGCGCACATCGAACTCGATCGGCGCGCGGCCGTCGTCGGGGCGCGCGATGACCTTGACGCTGCGCGCCTCGGCGTCCTTGAGGTCGCCGAACTCGAACACCTCGCGGCCCGTGAGCCCGAGCGACTGCGCGTTCTGGCCTCCGGTGAACTGGCAGGGAAGCACGCCCATGCCGATGAGGTTGGAGCGGTGGATGCGCTCGAAGCTCTCGGCGATCACCGCCTTCACGCCGAGCAGCATCGTGCCCTTGGCCGCCCAGTCGCGCGACGAGCCGGTGCCGTATTCCTTGCCGGCGAGCACCACGAGCGGCGTCCCCTCGGACTGGTAGCGCATCGAGGCGTCGTAGATCGACATCTGCTCGCCCGAGGGCACGTGGATGGTCACGCCGCCTTCGGTGCCCGGCGCGAGCAGGTTGCGCAGGCGGATGTTGGCGAAGGTGCCGCGCATCATGACTTCATGGTTGCCGCGGCGGGCGCCGTAGGAGTTGAAGTCGGCCTTCTGGACGCCGCGCTCCTCGAGGTACTTCGCGGCCGGGCTGCCGCGCGCGATGTCGCCCGCGGGCGAGATGTGGTCGGTGGTGACCGAGTCGCCGAGCAGCGCAAGGACGCGCGCGCCCTTGATCGGCTGCACCTTGCCCGGCGTCATGGTCATGCCCTCGAAGTAGGGCGGGTTGCGCACGTACGTCGACTTGTCGTCCCAGGCGTAGAGGTCGCCCGCCGGAACAGCGATCGACTGCCAGTTGGCGTCGCCCGCGAAGACGTCGCCGTAGCTCGCGCGGAACATCGCCGAGTCGATGGAGGAGCGGACGGTGTCGGCGACCTCCTGCGGCGTCGGCCAGATGTCCTTGAGGAACACCGGCTGGCCGCCGCTGCCGGTGCCGAGCGGCTCGGTGGCGAGGTCGATGTCGGTGGTGCCGGCGAGCGCATACGCCACCACCAGCGGCGGCGAGGCGAGGAAGTTCATCTTCACCTCGGGGTGCACGCGGCCCTCGAAGTTGCGGTTGCCCGAGAGCACCGAGGTGGCGATGACATCGCCCGACTTCACGGCGGCCGAGATCTCGGGCTTCAGGGGGCCCGAGTTGCCGATGCAGGTCATGCAACCGTAGCCCGTGACGTAGAAGCCCGCGGCCTCATAATCATCGAGCAGTTCGGCCTTCTTGAGGTAGTCGGTGACGACCCGCGACCCGGGCGAGAGGCTGGTCTTGACCCAAGGCTTCGCCTTGAGCCCCTTGCGCGCGGCGTTGCGTGCGAGCAGACCCGCGCCGAGCATGACCGACGGGTTGGAGGTGTTGGTGCAGCTCGTGATGGCGGCGATGAGCACCGCGCCGTCGCGCACTTCGTAGCCGCCGGCGGCGACCGCGCCGACGCCGGTGGCGCCGGGGTTCTTCTTGGCGCGTTCGGCCGACATCTGCTCGAGGGTCTTGCGGTAGACCTGCTTGAGCGCGGTGACGGGCACGCGGTCCTGCGGGCGCTTCGGGCCGGCCAGCGAGGGCACGACCGTGCCGAGGTCGAGCTCGAGCACGTCGGTGTAGTCGGCGGCCGGCGCGCCGTCATGGCGCCACAGGCCCTGTGCCTTGGCGTAGGCCTCGACCAGCGCGACCTGCTCGGCGGAGCGGCCCGAGAGCTCGAGATAGCGCAGCGTCTCTTCGTCGATCGGGAAGATGCCGCAGGTGCTGCCGTACTCGGGCGCCATGTTGGCGATGGTCGCGCGGTCGGCGAGCGGCAGGTTCTTGAGGCCGTCGCCGAAGTATTCGACGAACTTCTCGACCACGCCCTTCTTGCGCAGCATCTCGGTGACGGTGAGCACGAGATCGGTGGCGGTCGCGCCGGGCGGCAGTTGGCCGGTGAGGCGGAAACCCACGACCTGCGGGATGAGCATGGTGACGGGCTGGCCGAGCATGGCCGCCTCGGCCTCGATGCCGCCGACGCCCCAACCGAGCACGCCGAGGCCGTTCACCATGGTGGTGTGGGAATCGGTGCCGACCAGCGTGTCGGGGTAGGCCTGCGGACGGGCGCCGTCCTTGTTCTCGAAGACCACCCGCGCGAGGTGCTCCAGGTTGACCTGGTGGACGATGCCGGTGCTCGGCGGCACCGCCTTGAAGTTGCGGAACGCGGTCTGGCCCCAGCGCAGGAAGGCGTAGCGCTCGCGGTTGCGCTCGAACTCGATGCGGGTGTTGTTGCCGAGCGCTTGGGCGCTGCCGTAGTCGTCGACCTGCACGGAGTGGTCGATCACGAGTTCGGCGGGCGCGAGCGGGTTGACGCGCTGCGGATCGCCGCCGAGCTTGCGGACGGCTTCGCGCATCGCCGCGAGGTCGACCACGCAGGGCACGCCGGTGAAGTCCTGCATGATCACGCGCGCGGGGGTGAAGGAGATCTCGTGGTCGGGGGCCGCCTTGGCGTCCCAGGCGAGCAGCGCGTCGATGTCCGCGCGGGTGACGTTGACCCCGTCCTCGAAGCGGAGCAGGTTCTCGAGCAATATCTTGAGCGAGAAGGGGAGCCGCGCGACCTTGTCCTTGGGCAGAGCGGCGAGGCTCCAGATGTCGTAGGTGCGCTCGCCCACCTTGAGCGTGGTGCGCGCGGAATAGCTGTCCGTCATGTCAACCCCCGGGTCTGCGTCGATCGCTGCGTCCAGTCCGTGATTATATCGACTCGATCGCCGCCCCGCCCAGACAGCGCTCGCCCTCGTAGAACACCGCGAACTGCCCCGGCGTCGCGGCGCGCTGCGGCTCGTCGAAGCGCACTTCGAGGGCGCCGTCCGGCAGCGGCCGCAGTTCGCAGCGCTGGTCGGCCTGCCGATAGCGGATCTTCGCGGCGCAGCGCAGCGGCGATCCGGGCGCCCCGGCGAGCCAATGCGCGGGCGCGGTCACGAGCGTCGACGACATCAGCAGCGGATGATCCTGGCCCTGCACCACCACCAAGGCGTTGCGCGCCGCATCCTTGCGCGCCACATACCACGGCGCTTCCGCGCGGCCGCGCAGGCCGCCGATCGCGAGTCCGGCGCGCTGCCCGAGCGTGTGGAAGGCGAGCCCGTGATGGCGTCCGAGCTCGACGCCGTGCTCGTCGAGCACCGGCCCCGGAGACTCCGGCAGCCACTGTGCCAGGAAGTCGCGGAACGGCCGCTCGCCGATGAAGCAGATGCCGGTGCTGTCCTTCTTGTCATGCACGGGCAGCCCGGCCGCCCGCGCGCGCGCGCGCACCTCGGGCTTGGTCAGCTCGCCCAGCGGGAACAGCGCCGCGTCGAGCTGCTCGCGGCTGATGCCGTGCAGGAAATAGCTCTGGTCCTTGGCGGCGTCCCGCGCCTTGTGCAGCTCGGGGCCGTCCGGGCCCG
>RFTM01000230.1 GCA_009923475.1 Gammaproteobacteria bacterium
CGGCGACGCCCAAGCCCGCCCCGGCCGTGACGCCGCCGCCGCGCATCGAGCGCGGCAACCTCGTGCTGGAGGGCGTGCCGCCGCATCCGCCGCGCATCACCGAGGCGCTCGATGGCTGGCTCGCCGGGCGCAGCGCGACCTTCCGCGATTTCCTGCCCGACGGCAGCCTGCTCGTCACCACGCGCTTCGGCGATGCCGACCAGGTGCACCGCGTGGCGACGCCGCTCGGCGTCCGCGAGCAGCTGACCTGGGGCGAAGAACCGGCGGGCGGCGTGGTCGCGAGCCCGGTCGCAGGCGGCGGGTTCGTGTTCAGCCGCGACCGCGGCGGCGACGAGAACGCGCAGATCCACCTGCTGCGAGCGGGCGAGCGCGTCCCGCAGCGGCTCACCGACGGCCGGTCGCGGCACGGCGGCGCGCTGTGGTCGCGCGACGGCACGCGGCTCGTGTTCACCGGCAACGCGCGCGACGGCATCGCGACCGATGTCTACCTCGTCGAGGTCGGCAAGGCGGGCGCGGACGGCGTGGGCGGCACCGCGCCGACCGCGCCGCGGCTCGTCGTCGCCGCACCGCAAGGCCAGGCTTGGACGCCCGTCGACTGGTCGCAGGACGGTTCGAAGCTGCTGCTGCTGCAGACCACCTCGGTGACGGACGCGCGGCTCTATCTCGCCGACATCGCGACCGGCGCGTATCGCGCGCTCGACCTTGCGGTCACGCCCGGCAAGGCCGCGCCCAAGACCGCCATCGGCGGCGCGCGCTTCAGCGCCGATGGCCGCGGCGTGTGGCTCACCGCCGATCTCGGCGGCGAGTTCCAGCAGCTGCGCCATCTCGACCTGCAGGACGGCAGCCTGCGCACGCTCACCGCGGACATCCCCTGGGACATCGAAGAATTCGAGCCCGGCCCGGACGGGCGCTACCTCGCGTATGTCGCGAACGTGGACGGCTACGGCAGGCTGTCGCTGCTCGACCTCGGCGCGGCGCGCACCGTCCAGCCCGCAGGGCTGCCCGCCGACGGCATCGTCTCCGGGCTGCGCTTCGACCATGCGGGCGCGAAGCTCGGCATGAGCATCGACACCGCGCGCTCGCCGCGCGATGCCTGGACGCTCGACATCGCGAGCGGCGCCGTGACGCGCTGGACCCGGAGCGAGACCGGCGCGGCCGATCCCGCGCGCGTGGTGCCGGCGGAACTGGTGCGTTACCCGACCTGGGACCGCGCGCAGGGCCAGACGCGCCGCATCCCGGCCTTCGTGTACCGGCCGGCGGGGCCGGGGCCGCACCCCGTGGTCATCGACATCCATGGCGGCCCGGAGGGCCAGTCACGGCCCGGCTACAGCGCCTGGACGCAGTACCTGGTCAACGTCCTGGGTTACGCCGTCATCCAGCCGAACGTCCGCGGTTCGACGGGCTACGGCCGCAGCTACACGATGCTCGACAACGGCCGCCTGCGCGAGGACTCGGTGCGCGACATCGGCGCGCTGCTGGTCTGGATCGCGGCGCAGCCGGGGCTCGACGCCGGACGCGTGGTGGTGAGCGGCGGTTCCTACGGCGGCTACATGGTGCTGGCGTCGATGGTCGCCTTCGGCGACCGGCTGCAGGGCGGCATCGATGCCGTCGGCATCAGCAACTTCGTGACCTTCCTCACCAACACCGCCGCGTACCGCCGCGACCTGCGACGCGTCGAGTACGGCGACGAGCGCGACCCCTCGATGCGGGCGTTCCTGCAGCGCATCTCGCCGCTCACCCGCGCCGATGCGATCCGCAAGCCGCTGCTCGTCATCCAGGGGCTCAACGACCCGCGGGTGCCGGCCTCGGAGAGCGAGCAGATGGTGGCGCGGGTGCGCGCCAACGGCGCCGAGGTGTGGTATCTCGCGGCGCGCGACGAGGGCCACGGGTTCCGCAAGAAGCCGAACCGCGACTTCGAGCTGAGGACGCGCGCGACCTTCCTCGAGCGCCTCAAAGAATGAGGTCGTCCGCCGCCGCGGGGGCGGCGGCAGGCTTCAGCGCACGGGGCGCTTGGCGGTGTCGAGTCCCGGGCGCTGCGACGAGTAGTAACGCGCCATGTCGCGGATGTCCTGCGCCGACAGCTGGCCGGCGAAGCCCGCCATGATGGCGTTCTTGCGGCCGCCCTTCTTGTAGTCGGTGAGGGCGCGTTCGAGGTAGTCGGCGTGCTGGCCCGCGAGCGTCGGGTACTGCGGCGTGATGCCGATGCCGTCGGCGCCGTGGCAGGCGACGCAGGTCTGGCCGACGGCCGGCAGCTTGCCGACCGGCTTCGGCGCGGCGGGCGGGGCGATCACGGGGCCGGCGAGGAAGGCCGCCATGTCGGCGTACTGCTGGTCGGTCCAGGACGCGGCGTTGGCGTGCATGGTGGCGTGGCTGCGCTCGCCGCTGCGGTAGGCCTGCAGCGCGATCACGAGGTACTCGGGGTGCTGCCCGCGCAGCTTCGGGACGCTGTAGGTGGGGTAGGCGTTCTTGTAGTTCGGGATGCCGTGGCAGCCGAGGCAGGTGTAGGCCAACTTGGCGCCGCGCTGGGCATCGCCGACGGACTGAGCATGCGCGGCAGGCGAAAACGCGGCCAACGCGACGGACGCCGCCACCAACGACAGCGCTGCGAGGAACTTCGTCACCACAACCCCCGGGAACCGATGTTTCATGCGGAAACTCGGCCGCGATGTTAAGGTCTCGCGGCCCGAAAAGCCACCACGACACCCCCGCCCGACCGCATGATCGCCCTCCTGCAGCGCGTCTCCTCCGCCAGCGTCGATGTGGCCGGCGAACGCATCGGCGCCATCGGCCCCGGCCTGCTGGTCCTGGTCGGCGTGCAGCCACAGGATGATGACCGCACCGCCCTGCGGTTGCTCGAGCGGCTGCTCGCCTACCGCGTGTTCGGCGATGCCGAAGGCCGCATGAACCTGTCGCTGTCGGACACCGGCGGCGGCCTGCTGCTGGTGCCGCAGTTCACGCTCGCCGCCGACACCCGCAAGGGCAATCGGCCGGGTTTCAGCACCGCCGCCGCGCCCGCCGACGCCGAGCGGCTGTTCGACTTCCTATGCCAGCAGGCCCGCGCCGTCCATCCGGTGGTCGCCACCGGGCGGTTCGGCGCCGACATGCGGGTGTCGCTGGTGAACGAGGGTCCGGTGACTTTCTGGCTCGAGGTCCCCCCGGCGGCGCCGTAAACGGCCCGGGAACCCCCCGGGACCGCTTTTGTCCTATCATCAGAGCGCCGTTTTTCAATATCCGCCCGCCGGACAGAGGTCGTCATGGGAATCGGAATGCGCGAACTGATCATCATCCTGCTGGTGGTGCTCGTGGTGTTCGGCACCAAGAAGCTGCGCTCCATCGGCACGGACCTCGGCGCGGCGGTCAAGGGCTTCAAGAAGGGCCTCAACGAAGGCGACGCCGAAGAGAGCGCCCGCCAGATCAAGCAGGAAGCGGACGCCGACTTCCCCGAGGCCCGCGCCAAGGCCGAGGCCGCCAAGCCCCAAGACCGCCAGGCCTGAGCCGCGCCCCGCGCGGCGGGCGTCGCCCCGATGTTCGAAGTCGGTTTCAGCGAGTTGCTGCTGATCATGGCCATCGCCTTGGTCGTGCTCGGCCCGGAGAAGCTCCCCGGCCTCGTCACCAAGGTCGGCCGCTGGATGGGACGGGCCCGCGCCATGGGCCGCCAGT
>RFTM01000024.1 GCA_009923475.1 Gammaproteobacteria bacterium
CGCCCGTCGTCCTGCACCGCGGCCGCGAGCACGAGGAAGAGCGGCGGCAGGATCGGCAGCAGGTAGGGCGGCAGCTTCGAGTTCGAGACCGAGAAGAAGACGAAAGTGAACGCGCACCAGACCACCAGGAACCGCATCGCCGGGAAACCGCCGATCGGTGTGCCGCTCGCCGGCGCCCTGCGCCAGGCCGCGACCACGCCGCGCCAGGTCTGGATGAACGGCAGCACCGCGAGCAGCAGCAGCGGCACGAAGTAGTAGACCGGTCCGGCGCGGTCGTGGACCTTGGTGAGGAAGCGCGCGAAGTGCTCGTGGATGAAGAAGAACTGCGAGAAGCCGGGGTTGCGCTGCTCGACCATCACGAACCAGGGCACCGTCACGACGAAGAACAGCAGCAGGCCGGGCCACAGCTGCAGGCGCCGCAGGATGTCCTTGTCGCGGTGGATGATGGCGTGCAAGACGATCGTGCCGCCTGCCAGCACCAACGCCGCGATGCCCTTGCTGAGCACCGCCGCCGCGAGCGCGAGCCAGCAGAGCATGCCGAGCGTCCGGCGTCGTGCGCCCTCCGACCTTTGGGCGACGACGAAGGTGGCGAGCGCGGCCACCAGGAAGAAGGCGAAGGCCTGGTCGAGCAGGTTGATGTGGCTCACCAGGACATAGAACGGGCTGATGGCGAGGAAGGCCGCGGCGCGGAAGCCGGTGGCGCGCGAGAGGCCAAGGCCGGTGGCGAGCCAGGCGATGAGCGGCAGGCAGGCGAAGGCGAGCCCGAAAGCCCAGAGCCGCGAGGTCGCCTCCGAGATGCCGCCCACCTCGTAGAACAGCGCGGTGGCCCAGTATTGCAGCGCCGGCTTCTCGAAGTACGGCAGGCCGTTGAGGCGGGGCGTGATCCAGTCGCCGCTCGCCACCATCTCGCGCGGGATCTCGGCGTAGCGGCCCTCGTCAGGGTCGAAGACCGAGTGCGACCCGAGGGTCACCGACCACGCCAGCGCCAGCAGCAGCCACGGCAGCCAGCCGGCGCGGGGCGATGCGCCGTCCACGGCGGGCGGCGGCGTCGCCGCCGTCATACGGCCTGGTTGCGCGGGTTCCCGCGCTCGAGCGCGACGTAATAGGCGATGGTGCGGCGCACGGCCTCGCGCAGCGCGGTGCTCGGCGCCCAGCCGAGATGCTCCGCCGCGGCCTTGATGGCCGGCACGCGGGTCTGGATGTCCTGGTAGTACTTGCCGTAGTAATCGTTGGCCGTCACCGTCGTCACCTGCGTGGCCGCCGCACGCTCGGCGAGTTCGGGGAACTCGCGGGCGACCTCGAGCATCATGGCGGCGAGTTCGCCGATGGACACGCAGTTGCCCGGGTTGCCGATGTTGAAGATGCGGCGCGACGCGCAGCCGTCGCGGTTCTCGATGATGCGCAGCAGGCAGTCGACGGCGTCATCGATGAAGGTGAACGAGCGGCGCTGGCTGCCGCCGTCGACGAGGCGGATGGGCCGCCCGTACATGATGTTGGAGAGGAACTGCGTGAAGACCCGCGAGCTGCCTTCCTTGGGCTCGTCGATGTTGTCGAGGTTCGGGCCGATGAAGTTGAACGGCCGGAACAGGGTGTAGTCGAGCCCCTCGGACACGCCGTAGGCGTAGATCACGCGGTCGAGCAGCTGCTTGGAGGCGGCGTAGATCCAGCGCTGCTTCTCGATGGGTCCGTAGACGAGCGGGCTCGTCTCCTCGTCGAGGACGCTGTCCGGCGACATGCCGTAGATCTCGGAGGTGGACGGGAAGATGAGGCGCTTGCGGTACTTGACGCACTGGCGCACCACCGTGAGGTTGGCCTCGAAGTCGAGCTCGAAGACCCGCAGCGGATTGGTGACGTACTGCGCCGGGTTGGCGATCGCCACCAGCGGGATGATCGCGTCGCACTTCTTGACGTGGTATTCGACCCACTCGCGGTTGATGGTGATGTCGCCTTCCACGAAGTGGAAGCGCGAGGACTGCGGCAGGTCGCCGAGCTTGTTGTCCGCGAGGTCTATCCCGTAGACCTGCCAGGCCGGACGTTCCTTGATGATGGCGGCGGTGAGGGCGCTGCCGATGAAACCGTTGGCGCCCAGGATCATGACTTTCATGGGCGCATTATAGTGCCGTCAGGGGTTTCATTTCCCTGACATCTGCCCTCCTCAGCGTGTTTTCGGGCCCGCGAGGGTGTGCACGATGCGGTACCAGTGGTCCAGGCCCTCATAGAAGGACTGCACCGGGATGCGCTCGTCGAGGCCGTGCGCGAACTGGTCCTCGGCCCGGATGAAGGTCTCGCTGACGCCGTAGGTGGGGATGCCGGCCGCCCGGTAGAAGATGCCGTCGGTGGCGCCGGACTCCTGGATCGGCACGATCGGGATGCCGGGATGGCGGGCGTGCACCGCCGCCGTCACCGCCTGGACCACGTCCGCCCGCAGCGGCGAGGCGTCGCTGTACTGGGGCTCGTCCATGACCTCGACCTCGATCTTGTCGCCGACCACCTGCTGCAGCGTGTCGCGCACCGCCAGCGGGGTGACGCCCGGGAAGATGCGGCAGTTGACGGTGGCGGTGGCCTGCTGCGGCAGTGCGTTGTCCGCATGGCCGGCGCGCAGCATGGTCGCGACGCAGGTGGTGCGCGTCGCGCCGACATAGGACGAATGCTTCCAGAGCTCGTCCGCGGCGGCCGCGTCGCGCGGGTCCGCCGCGAAAGCGCGCATCGCGGCGCCCAGCGGCCCCTCGGTGGTGGCGCCCATCGCCTTGAAGTAGCCGAGCGTGGTCTCGGACCACTGCACCGGGAAGCGATAGGCCTGCACGGCTTTGAGGGCGTCGGCGAGCTCGTAGATGGCGTTGTCGGCGCGCGGCTGCGAGCTGTGCCCGCCGGGGTTGTAGGCCGAGACCTTGTAGCTGGCGTAGGTCTTCTCGGCGGTCTGGATGTTGTACGAGCGGGCGCGGCCGGCCGTGTCCAGCGTGCCGCCGCCGGCGTCGGTGTTGAGGGCGTATTCAGCGTCGACCCAGTCGCGATGCTCGCGCAGCAGCGCGCGGGTGGTCGCGCCGGTGGTCTCCTCGTCGCCGCTCAGCACCAGCACGAGGTCGCGGGTCGGCACGAAGCCCTCGCGCTTGAGGCGCAGGAACAGCGAGACCAGCGTCGTCACGCCGCTCTTAACGTCGAGGGTGCCCCGGCCGTAGAAGAAGCCGTTCGCTTCCTCGAGCTTGAAGGGATCGCGTTTCCAGTGCTCCTTGAGCGCGGGCACCACGTCGAGATGCGAGAGCAGCAATATGGGCTTGAGGACCGGGGCGCCTTTCCGCGGCTTGCCGCGATAGCGCACCACGAGGTAGGCCGTCTCGTCGAGACGCCCGAGCAGCATGTCCTCGGCCGGGAATCCGGCGGCGCGCAGCTCGCCCGCCAGATATTCGGCGAGCTGTGGCGTCTCGTGGCCGGGCGCGATGCTCTTGTAGGCGATGACGCGCTCGAAGAGCTCGCGCGCCTTGGCCTGGTCCGGCGTCAGCGACGGCGACGGCTCGGCCGCGACTGCCGCCATGGAGACGACGAGCGCGAGCAGCGCCGCGGCCGCCTTACATGCGGTGCAGCGCACAGATCTTGTTGCCGTCAGGGTCGCGCAGGTAGGCGAGGTAGAGCTTCATGCCCTTGCCTTCGCGCACGCCCGGCGGGTCTTCGATGGCGGTGCCGCCCGCGGCGAGGCCGGCGGCGTGCCAGGCCTCGGCCTGTTCGGGCGAGGCGGCTGCGAAGCCGAGCGTGCTGCCGTTGGAGGCGGTCGCGGGCTTGCCGTCGATGGGCAGCGACACCGAGAAGACCCCGGTCGGGGTCCGGTAGAAGATGCGGTGCCCGTCGATGATCGCGGGCTTGATGCCGAGCGTGCCGAGAGTCGCGTCGTAGAAGCGCTTGGCGCGCTCGAGGTCGTTGGTGCCGATCATGACGTGCGAGAACATGGGCGTGGGCTCCGTGGCGGACGAGCGCAGAGTACAGCCGTTCGACCGCACCGGGGTCAAGGGGGACGGGGGTCGATTTCCGGCCCCGCCTCGCCGGACAATGGATGGCGATGACCCACGAGCCCCGCCGATGACCTTCCGTTTCGATGCCGCGCTGATGCGGGCGCCGGGCCGCAGCGTGACCTCGGGCCTGCGCGCGGTCGACCGGGGCGCGCCGTCCTTCGAGGCGCTGTGCGACGAGCATGCGCGCTACCGTGCCGCGCTGCAGGCCGCGGGCGTCGAGGTCGCGGTCCTGCCCGCGCTCGAGCCGTTCCCGGATTCGGTGTTCATGGAGGACCCCGCACTGGTGTTCACCGAGGGCGCGATCGTGTTGCGTCCCGGCGCGCCGAGCCGGCGCGGCGAGGCCGAAGCCTTGCGTCCGGCGCTGGAGTCGCGCTTCGCGCGCGTGCTGACCCTCGCCGATGGCCATGCCGACGGCGGCGATGTGCTGGTCACGCCGCGCTGCGTGTACATCGGGCTGTCTGCGCGTACCGACCGTGCCGGCGCGGCAGCGCTGCTGCGCGCGCTCGCCGAGTTCGGCAAGGCGGCGGAGATCGTCGAGCCGCCTGCGGGCGTGCTGCATCTCAAGACCGCTTGTTCGCTGCTCGATCAGGACCGGCTGCTCGTCACCCGGGAGCTTGCGGGACTGCCGGCCTTCGCGGGCTTCGAGCGGCTCGTGCTGCCGTCGGGCGAGGAGGCCGCTGCGAACGCGCTGCGCGTCAACGACGTGTTGCTGCTCTCTGCGGGCCATCCGCGCACTGCGGACATGCTCGTCGCGGCGGGTCTGCGCGTGGAGGCGTTGCCGACGGGGCAAGTCGCGCTGCTCGACGCCGGGTTATCCTGTCTCTCGCTGCGCTGGCTGCGTGGTGCGGGGAGGGCGACATGAAGGCCTTGAGGCGATCTTCGAGCATGCCGCTGCGGCGGCTGGGCGGCTTGGCGGCGGCGCTCGCGCTCCCGTCGGCCCCGTCGATGGCGGCACCGCCTGCGGGACTGCCGTCGTCGATGCAATGGGTGGACGGGGCGGTCCGCGAAAGCGGCATGTCGGCCTTCGTCGATCCGGCCTCGCTCCCGTGGCGACCGCTCGCGGGTTGGCCTGGTGTCGAGGCGCGGGTGCTCAGCGAAAATCCGGCCACGGGCCGGCTCGCGGTGCAGGCGCGGTTCCCGGCGGGTTGGCGCGGCTCGCCCGCGGCGCAGCCGCAGTCGCTCGAGATCGTGATGCTCGAGGGCGGGCTCGAGTTCGGCGCGGAGCGGCTCGGGCGCTACGATTTCGCGTTCGTCCCGCCGGGCGTCGCTTCGCCCGCGATCGGCTCGATGGGCGGTGCGCGCGCCTTCCTGTTCTTCGATCCGCCGGCGCCCGATGCCGCGGCCGTGCAGCGGCAGCGTGACCGCGGTTCGTATGTGACGCGCTTCGATCCGGCGCGTTGGCAGCCGGCCTCGGTCGCGAAGTCGGCCGGCGCCACCGCCGACCTCAAGGTCATGCACCTCAAGAAGGACCCCTTCACCACCGCGCGCACCTGGTATGTGCGGCTCGAGGGCGGCATGAAGGTCCCTTGGGAGGTGCACTCCATGGTCGAGGAAGGGGTGCTCATGGAGGGCCGCTATCGGCTCGCCGAGTGCCTGCCGGGCCGCACGGTCATCGGCGAGTACGGCCCCGAGGGATATTTTTGGCGACCGGGGGGCATCGCGCACAGCGGCCCCGAGTCCGGCCCGCCGGCGGGCGGCGCGACCGCCATCTGGTTGCAGCGCTCACCGGTCGCGCTGGACGTGGTGTTCTACGGCGGCTGCGCCGCCGGCACGCCGCAGTCGCCGGTGGTGCCGCAGTCGCCGACGGCGCCGGCCGCGCCCGCCCCGACACCGCAGGCACGCCCATGAGCGGCGCCTACCCGAAGTTGCTGTCACCCATCACGCTGTCCGGCATCACGCTGCCGAACCGCGTGCTGATGGGGTCGATGCATACGGGCCTCGAGGACAAGGTCGCCGATTTCCCGCGCCTCGCGGCGTACTTCGCGGAGCGCGCGCGCGGCGGCGTCGGGCTCATCGTGACGGGCGGGTTCGCGCCCAACATCGAGGGCTGGCTGTCGCCGTTCGGGTCGCGGCTCGCCACGCGCCGCGCCGCCGGCGAGCACCGCCTCATCACCGATGCCGTGCACCGCGAGGGCGGTCGCATCGCGCTGCAGATCCTGCACGCGGGACGCTACGGCTATCACCCGCTGTCGGTCGCCCCGTCGCGCATCCGTTCCCCCATCACGCCGTTCACGCCCCGCGCGTTGAGCGCGGCGGGCGTCGAGCGGCAGATCCGCGCCTTCGTGCGCTGCGCGACGCTCGCCCGCGAAGCCGGCTACGACGGCGTCGAGGTGATGGGCTCCGAGGGCTACTTCATCAACGAATTCCTCGCCGTCCACACCAACAAGCGCGACGACCGCTGGGGCGGGCCCTACGAACGGCGCATGCAACTGCCGGTCGAGATCGTCGGGCGCATCCGCGAGGCCGTCGGCCCCGATTTCATCGTCATCTACCGCATCTCGCTGCTCGACCTGGTGCCCGACGGGCAGGATTGGAGCGAGGTGTCGCAGCTCGCGCGCGCCATCGAGGGCGCGGGCGCGTCGATGCTCAACTCGGGCATCGGCTGGCATGAGGCGCGAATCCCGACCATCGCCACCTCGGTGCCGCGCGCGGCCTTCAGCTGGGTCACGCGCAAGCTCAAGGCCGAGGTCGCCCTCCCGGTCTGCACCAGCAACCGCATCAACACGCCGGAGCTCGCCGAGGCGGTGTTGGCGGCCGGCGACGCCGACCTCGTCTCGATGGCGCGCCCGCTGCTCGCCGATCCCGACTTCGTGCGCAAGGCGGCGGCCGGGCGGTCGGCGAGCATCAACACCTGCATCGCCTGCAACCAGGCCTGTCTCGACCACGTGTTCTCGCAGCAGCTCGCTTCCTGCCTCGTCAATCCGCGCGCCTGCCACGAGACCGAGATCCTGCTGCGCCCGGCGGCGGCGGCGCGCCGTATCGCGGTGGTGGGCGCCGGCCCCGCGGGGCTCGCCGCCGCCACCACCCTCGCCGAGCGCGGCCACGCCGTCACGCTCTTCGAGTCGGCTGCAGCCATCGGCGGCCAGTTCAACCTCGCCAAGCGCATCCCCGGCAAGGAGGAGTTCGAGGAGACGCTGCGGTATTTCGGCGAGCGGCTGCGCGAGACGGGCGTGACGCTACGGCTCGGCACCGTCGCCACCGCTCGGGACCTGGCCGCGGCGGGCTTCGATGATGTGGTGCTCGCGACGGGCGTGACGCCGCGCGATCCGCGCATCCCCGGCCAGGACCATCCGAGCGTGATGGGCTACATCGAGGCGATCACCGGTGCGCGCGCGGTCGGGCCACGGGTCGCGATCGTCGGCGCGGGCGGCATCGGTTTCGACGTCGCCGAGCTGCTCGCCCACGACGGACCCTCCACCGCCCTCGACCGCGAGGCTTGGCTGCGCGAGTGGGGCGTCGGCGATCCGGCGCAGGCGCGTGGCGGCGTGGCGGGCCTGCGTCCGCGACCCGCGCCGCCGGCGCGCGAGGTGTACCTGTTGCAGCGCAAGCCGGGCAAGCCGGGCGCGGGCCTCGGCAAGACCACCGGTTGGATCCACCGCACGGCGCTCAAGATGAAGCGCGTCGAGATGATCGGCGGCGTGCGCTACGAACGCATCGACGATGCGGGGCTGCACATCGCCATCGGCGACGAGCGGCGGACCTTGGCCGTCGATTCGGTGGTGCTCTGCACCGGTCAGGAGCCGCGTCGCGAGCTGGAGGCGCCGCTGCGGGCCGCCGGCCTGCGTGTGCACCTCGTGGGCGGCGCGGATGTCGCCAGCGAACTCGACGCGAAGCGGGCGATCCGGCAGGCGACGCTGCTCGCGGCCGGTCTCTAGCGCCCGGCGGCCGTCGCGCGCGGCAGCGTGGCCGCGTGCATCAGGACCGTCGCCGTGAGCGCCGCGGCGAAGGCCGCTGCGGTCGGCCAGCGCGCGAGCCCGAGCGTGAGCGCGCCGCAGAACACCGCCACCGACCACATGCCGCGGTTCGTGCCCTGCAGGAAGTTCAGCGCCGCCGCCGCGCCTTGCCGCGCGTGGTTGAAGGCCGCGGCAGTGCCGCCGACCACCGGGAAATCCACAGCGCCGTCGACGCGGCGAAGGCGTACGGCCAGGACCACCGAGGCGCGAGGTGCGAATAGATGACGAAGAACCCGGTGGTCGCGGCGACGCCCGCCAGGGCGCGCTGCGCCGCGGCGGCGCCGAACGCGCCGCCGTTCTCCAGCGTGAGGACCAGCAGGATGGGACCGGCGACGATGGGGAAGCTGCCGAGCCAACCGGCGACGCGCTGGCCCCAGCGTCGTCCCGCGAGCGTGACGATCGCGAGCAGCGTCGGCACGAGCAGCAGCTTGAGCGCCGCGATCATGCTTGCGCTGCGTCGGCGTCGTGCAGCAGCACGAAACGCTCCGCCCAGAACGGCATGTCCTCGCTGACGGCGAGCCCGAAGGGCTGCAGCAGCGCGTTCCAATAACCGGTGTGCAAGGGCTTCCAGACGGCGGGATCGCGCACCGGCGAGCCGTCGATGGCGATGTCGTCGGCGGTGACCTTGCCGAAGACCACTTCGCGCACCTCGACCGTGCGCAGCAGCAGCACCGGCCTGCCGTCGAAGTCGATCAGCACCAGCCTTTGTCCCCGCGCTGGCGGCGCGAGCCCGGTGCGCTCGACGATCCACGGCAGCGTGAAGGTGCCGGTCTTGTCCCCGGCGCGGATGAGATCGAAGATCGAACGCGTCGACGGCGCGTCGAGGCCGATCCAGCGCAGTTGCACAGGCTCGCCGTCCGCGACCCCGGCATCCGCGAGGAAGGCGACGAGCGCCGCAGGGTCCGGCGGCGTCGGGCCCGGAGGCAGCCAGTTCATGCGGTAGCGCCTGGCGCCGCGAGCAGGAAACGCAGCGGCACCGGCAGGCGCTCCGACCACGCCACCTCGTTGTGGCCCTTGCCCGGATACACCTTCGAGACCCAGCCCGGCTCGCCGAGCCCGCGTTCCTTCAGCAGCGCGTCGACCAGGGGTTGCGACTTGTCGTACAGCGCGTCGAGCTCGGTGGTGCCGCGGTCCATGTAGAGCCTGACCCGCGCCGGGTCGGCGGGCAGATGGCCGCGCAGCCAGGCGAGGGCGGCGGCCGGCAGTTCCGTGTTGCGCTCAAAGCTGCCGATCCAATGCGTGGAGAGCGCGGCGGCCGCCCCGAACACCTCGGGATGCGACAGCAGCGCGTAGATGGAGATCAGCCCGCCCATGCTCGAGCCCATCACGCAGGTGTCCTCGCGTCCGCTGCGCGTGGCGTACCGGGCGTCGATGGCGGGCTTGAGTTCCTCGACGAGGAAGCGCAGGTAGTCGTCGGCGCGGGGCCGGCCTTGCAGCGCTTCCGCCACGAACTTGTCGCGCAGCGCCGGCGGCTCGAGGTGTTCGAGGAAGCCTTGCGGGTAGTACTCGGCATGCCGGGCGGCCCCGCCGTTCCACGGTCCGACGACCATGAAGTCGCGCAGCGCGCCGGCGGCGATCATCGGCGCGGCGACGGCGTCGACGCGCCACGCCTGGTGGTTCCAGGTGGTCGTCGGATCGAACAGCATCTGGCCGTCGTGCATGTAGAGCACTGCATGACGGCGGGTGCCGTCGTAGCCGGGCGGCAGCCAGACGTCCACATGGCGCGGCGCGACGTACCGCGAAGGGAAATCAGCGATCCGTTCGAGCCGTCCTGCCGTGACACGCGGCGATGCGACGGCGCTGTCGCCGCCCCGCGCCGCCGCCGCGATCGAGGTCGCGCCGATCAGCGCGAGCGCGGTGCGGCGGTCGATGGTCTTGCCGCTCAAGCCTGCGCCCCGGGCATCGCGCCCTCGAGCCGCAACAGCCGCGCCTTGCGGTCGAGGCCTGCCGCGAAGCCGGTGAGCGCGCCGCCGCTGCCGATCACGCGGTGGCAGGGGATCATGATCACGATGGGGTTGCGGCCGTTGGCCGCCCCGACCGCACGCGCGGCGCGCGGTCGGCCGAGCAGCGCCGCTTGCTGGCCGTAGGAGCGTGTCTCGCCGTAGGGGATCTGCCGCAAGGCCTGCCAGGCGAGCTGCTGGAACGGCGTGCCTTCCGGACACAGCGGCAGGTCGAAGTCGCGACGGCGCCCCGCGAAGTACCCGTCGAGCTGGCGCCGCGCCGCGCGCAGCAACGGTGCGGCGGGCCGTTCGATCCACCCGGGTGCGGCGCGCGGTGCGCGACCGCGGCTGCCGAACTCGAGCATGAACAGCGCGCCGTCGCGGCCGGCCGCGAGCAGCGGGCCGAGCGGCGTGTCGATGTGCGTGAAGTGGGTCGCGTCGGCGCTCATGGTGTCGTCCTCGCGGGGTCTTCGCATCGGTTCATCGGTCGACCAGTCTCAGCTGCAGCTCGCGGCGCCGATAGTCGAGGATCATCGTATCGAGCACGCCGAGCACGTCCATGCCGATCAGCATGGCGGGCTCGTCGCGCAGATGCCAGCGCCCGAAGATGGGCAGGTCGAGGAAGTTGATGCGCGCCTGGCGCACCGTGACACCGGCGAGGCGGATGACGGGCACGCCCATGCTGCGGCCTTGCTGCTCGTCGCCGGTGACGCCGATCACGGCCTCGTCGCGCGGGTCCGCGCCGCGGCGCGAGCGCTCCAGGGCGTCGCGCAGGGCGAGGTTGCCGAGCGTCTGCTGCGAGCCGGTGTCGATCACGGCCTTGACCCGGACGTTGCCCACCATGGCATCGACCCAGGGCACGTGGCGTTCGAGCAGCTTGATGGGCAGCGTGGTGTAGCCGGCAGGCGCGCGCTGCCCGCCCGAGCGGACGATCTCGATGCGGTCGCGGCGGAAGTCCGCGAGGATGCGCCGGTCGCGCAGCGCCGTCGTGGCGAGCACGCCGTCAGCGCCGCCGAAGGCATCGTCCACCACCACCATCGTCTGCCGTTCGACGAGCAGGTCGCCGATCTCGAGCCGGCCCACGCGGACCGTGGGCACGCGGGCCGATCCGGTGGTGCCACGCAGCATCACCATGCGGTCGAGGTCCGGCGCGATGCCGAGCTTGGCCAGCGCCGCGGGCGTCAGCGCGGAACGGCTCGCGCCGGTGTCGAGCACGAGCCGCGCTATGTCGCTCCCACGCTGCGCGACCGCATCGGCCGGATCTGGGCGCCGGTGACCCTCGACGGCACGGGTCCGCTGCGGCTCGTGCTCGGTGGGCAGCCAAGGGCTAACTGCTGTAGCCGCCACTTTGATGGCGCACTGAAACATACGAACATATGTTCGCTACTGTATCCCCATGGCAAGTGGTTCGGATCCGGCCAGGGTTCTAAATGGTGTTGATGGTCTCGTATCGGGCGTGCCCGGGGTTTTCAAAGCGAGCACCCTTACCGAACGACTAATCCGACTCCCTGAAGAAGTGGCGGAGGTGTTCCCTGAACTTGGCGTTGCTCGTGGCCGCACGATTTCTTGTTTTGGTGGATCGGCCGTGAGTTTGGGGCTACGTCTTTTGGCGAGTGCGTGCC
>RFTM01000231.1 GCA_009923475.1 Gammaproteobacteria bacterium
GAAGGTCGCCGCGCGCTTCGGCCGCAGCATCCTCGAGCTCGGCGGCAACAACGCCATGGTCGTCTCGCCTTCGGCGGACCTCGACATGGCGGTGCGCGCGATCGTGTTCTCGGCGGTCGGCACCGCGGGACAGCGTTGCACCACCCTGCGGCGCCTGCTCGTCCATCGTTCGATCCGCGAGGAGCTCGTCACGCGGCTGGGCAAAGCCTACGGCACGCTGCGCATCGGCGATCCGCGTGCGTCGGACACCTTGGTCGGTCCGTTGATCGACGCCGCTTCCCGTGACCGCATGCTCGCGGCGCTGGACCGCGCCCGCGCCGACGGCGGGACGGTGCATGGCGGACGTCCGGTCACCTCCGGCGTCCCGGCGGGCGGCGCCTATGTCGAGCCCGCCATCGTCGAGATGCCGGCGCAGACGGCCGGCATGCGCGAGGAGACCTTCGCGCCCATCCTTTACGTGCTCGCCTGGGACAGCCTCGACGAGGCGATCGCGCTGCAGAACGACGTGCCGCAAGGGCTTTCTTCGAGCATCTTCACCACCGACCTGCGCGAGGCCGAGACCTTCCTGTCGGCGGTCGGGTCGGACTGCGGCATCGCCAACGTGAACATGGGGCCGTCGGGCGCCGAGATCGGCGGCGCCTTCGGCGGCGAGAAGGAGACGGGCGGCGGACGCGAGAGCGGCTCGGACTCCTGGCGCGCGTACATGCGCCGCCAGACCAGCTCCATCAACTATTCGCGCAGCCTGCCGCTCGCGCAGGGCGTCAACTTCGAGGTCCGGACATGAACCTGGAAAAGGTCGCCGTGCTCGGGCTCGGCAAGGTGGGACACCTGGCAGCGGAGCTGCTCGACGGCGCGGGGTTCGCGGTCACGGCGTTCGACAACCGGGCCGGCGTCACCGCGCCCTTCGCCGTGCGTCCGCTGGATGTCGCCGACCCGGCGGCGCTGCGCGTCGCGCTCGCGGGGCAGCACGCCGTGCTCTCCTGCCTGCCTTATGCGCTCAACAAGGGCGTGTCCTCGGTGGCCCACGCGCTCGGCATCCACTACTTCGACCTCACGGAGGATGTCCCGACCACGCAGCACATCCGGGGGCTCGCCGCGGATTCGCGCGGCCTGATGGCGCCGCAATGCGGTCTCGCGCCGGGCTTCATCGGCATCGTGGGCGCGCATCTCGCGGGCCAGTTCGACAAGGTCCGTTCGATCCGGCTGCGGGTCGGGGCGCTGCCCCAGAACCCGACGGGCCTGCTCGGCTACGCCTTCAACTGGTCGCCGGAGGGCGTCGTCAACGAGTACCTCAACGATTGCGAGGTCATCGAGGAGGGCGTGCACAAGACGGTCTCGGCGATGGAGTGGATCGAGACGATCTACATCGACGGCGTGAAGCTCGAGGCCTTCACCACCTCGGGCGGTCTCGGCACCATGTGCGAGACCTACGCGGGCAAGGTCGACAACCTCGACTACAAGACCATGCGCTACCCGGGCCATGTCGACCTCATGAACTTCTTCTTCCACGAGCTGCTGATGCGCGAGCGGCGCGGGCTCGCCGGCGAGATCCTCGCCAACGCCAAGCCGCCGGTCGATGCCGACGTCGTGTACGTGCACGCGGCCGCTGAAGGGCAGGTGGCCGGGCAGCTCAAGCGCAAGGAGTTCGTGCGCGCGTACTACCCGCGCGACATCGGCGGCAGGTCGCGCACCGCGATCGCCTGGACGACCTCCGCCTCGGTGGTGGCGGTCATCGAGATGGTGCGCGACGGCGCGTTGCCCGGGCGCGGGTTCCTGAAACAGGAAGAGATCCCGCTGGAGGCCTTCCTCGCCACGCGCACCGGCGCGCTGTACCGGGAATCGGGTCGCGGCTGAACCCGGGCCCGCCCGCCGTTCAGGCGGCGGTCTGCGCCGCCGCGGCGATGGCCTTGCCATCGGCGCCCGGCAGATAGAGGTACTGCCCGCCGAGCCAGGACGCGAGCTGTCTGGCGCTGCCTTGGCTGAGGTAGCTGCGCTGGGTGTCGATGACCAGGCTCTTGAGCCCCGTGGCTGCGGCCGCCGTCGCCACCTGACGCAGTTCGTCCTGCACGCCGGCGCGCTCCACCTTGAGTCCCACGTTGGCGCGCGCATCGGTGAGCAGCACCAGTACCACGTTCTGCAGGCCGCGGCGTCTTGCCTGCTGCGCGACGTCGAGCGCGGCGACGAGCGTCGCCGCGAGCGGCGTGCCGCCGCCGGTCGGGATCTGGTCGACGGCGCGGCGCAGCAGCTCGACGCTGCCGGTCGGCGGCAGCAGCAGCTCGGCGCCTTGTCCGCGGAAGCTCATCAGCGCGACGCGGTCGCGGTTGACGTAGGCGCGCTCGAGCAGCGCGTGCACCGCGCCCTTCGCTTGCCGCATGCGGTTGAGCGCCATGCTGCCGCTGGCATCGACTGCGAACAGGAACAGCGCGCCCGCCTTGTCGCGGTAGCGCCGGATCCGCAGGTCGTCGGCGCGCACCGCGATGCGGCGCCCGGCGGTCGGCGGCGGGCGCAGACGCTGCCATCGCGCAGCGACCCGCAGCGTGGCGATGACGTCGAGCCGCCCCTCGCGGGGCGAGCCGGGGACGCTCGCGATGTGCCGTCCCCGCTTGCCGTCGGTGCTGCCGCGCGAGCCGGACCGGCCGCCGCGCGCGGCGCGGAACGGCAGCGTCGACAGCACATCGGGCAGGTCGGTGGCGAGCGCGGCGAGCACTTCGTCGCCGAGCTGCAGTTCGTCCTCGTCCGGAGGCGGGGGCGTCTGTTCGGGCGGTTCCGGCGGCGTCTCATCGGCGCCGGCGTTGCGCTCCGGTTCGGTCGGCGGCGGGGGCGTCCGCTCGGCGGGCTCGTCGGGCGGCGCCGTCTCGGGCCGCTGCGTGGCGCGCGGCGCGAGCACGAAACGTACCGCGACCTCGAGGTCTTCGCGTTCGACCCGGTCGCGCAGCGCCAGGGCGGCGCTCGCGCGGGCCGCCAGCTGCGCGAAGAGGTCGGCGCGATGCCCCTGCACGCCGAAGGCGAGCGAAGCTGCGGCGAGCTCGCGGGCTTGCGCGTCGCTGAGGCGGACATCGGCGAGCCCGTCGCGGGCCGTCGCGACGACATCGCGCAGCATCTCGAGGTCTTCCTGCCAGAGATCCTCCGCCGGCCTGAGGTGGCGGCGCACGACCTCCGCGCGCGCGGCTGCTGCGCCCGGTCGCGGCAGGGCCACGATCATCCCGAGCCGGTCGAGCAGGTGGGCGCGCGGCGTGCCCTCGGCCGGATCGAAGGTGGCCACGAGCCTCATCCGGCAAGGGCTGCGCAGGCTCAAGCCGTCGCGTTCGATGTTCAACTCGCCGGAGTCGAGCGCGCCCAGCAACTGGTTGGCCGCGCTCTCGGGCAACAGGTTGCAGTCCTCGACCGCCAGCACGCCGCCATCGGCGCGCGCGAGCAGGCCCGCGCGCACCACGCGCGCCCCGCGCGCGATCGTCGCCTCGAGGTCGAGGCCGCCGAGCAAGGCCTCGTCATCGGCGCCGGAGGGCAGCTGTTCGAAGGGCAGGTCGGGCAGCAGGGCGCGCAGCCCGTGCAGCAGCGCGCTCTTGCCGCTGCCGGCGGCGCCGGCGAAGGCGACGCCGCGCAGCCTCGGCTCGACCGCGAGCAGCAGCAGCGCGAGCCGCGGCGCGTCCAGCGCCACC
>RFTM01000232.1 GCA_009923475.1 Gammaproteobacteria bacterium
CGAGGGTGGCGGTCGCCGCCGGCGGTCCGCGTCGGCAGTTGGGCGAGCTGATGCGCGATGCGGGGGTGCTGCCCTGGGAACGCGCACGCCTGCCGATGGTCTGCGCGGGCGAGGACATCGTGGCGGTGCCCGGTCTTTTCGTGTCGGCCGCCCATGCCGCGAGCGGCAGGGGGCGGGGCGCGCGGCTGCGCCTCGAGTGGCAGGACGCCCCGGCGGTGCTCGCGGCGCGTTGAGCCGGCGGCCCCGATTTGCTAGTCTGACGACCCGTCGCGCCATGGCCGTCCCGGCCGCGGCGACACACAGCGGCGGTCCTCCATGCCTCGGTTCGTATTCGTCACCGGCGGTGTCGTCTCCTCGTTGGGGAAGGGCATCGCCTCCGCCTCGTTGGGCGCCATCCTCGAGGCCCGCGGCCTGAAGGTCGCGATGGTCAAGCTCGACCCCTACATCAACGTCGACCCGGGCACCATGAGCCCGTTCCAGCACGGCGAGGTGTTCGTCACCGACGACGGCACCGAGACCGACCTCGACCTCGGCCATTACGAGCGCTTCGTGCGCACGGTCACCGGCCGCAACAGCAACTTCACCACCGGCCGCATCTACGAGCGGGTGATCGCCAAGGAGCGCCGCGGCGACTACCTCGGCGCCACCGTGCAGGTGATCCCGCACATCACCGACGAGATCAAGCGCAACATCCTGCTCGGCGCCGGCGAGTCCGACGTCTGCATGGTCGAGATCGGCGGCACGGTGGGCGACATCGAGTCCTTGCCCTTCCTCGAGGCGATCCGCCAGCTCGGCGTCGAGCTCGGCCGCAACCACTGCGTGTTCATGCACCTGACGCTGGTGCCTGTCGTGGGCGGGTCGGGCGAGATCAAGACCAAGCCGACGCAGCACTCGGTCAAGGAGCTGCGCGGCATCGGCATCCAGCCGGACATCCTGCTGTGCCGCGCGCACGACCCCTTGCCCGCCGAGCAGCGGCGCAAGATCGCGCTGTTCACCAACGTCGAGGAGCGCGCCGTCATCTCGGCGGTGGACGCGCGCGACATCTACGAGATCCCGATGCTGCTGCACGAGCAGCGGCTGGACGAGATCGTGGTCGAGAAGCTGCGGCTCGAGGCGCAGGCCCAGCCCGCCGACCTCTCGGCTTGGCAGGCCGTGGTCGACGCCAAGCTGCACCCGGAGGCCGAGGTCGACATCGCGATGGTCGGCAAGTACGTGCAGATCCGCGACTCCTACATCTCGCTCAACGAGGCGCTGACCCACGCCGGCGTGCAGACCCGCACCCGCGTGCGCATCCACTTCATCGAGTCCACCGACATCGAGGAGCGCGGCACGGCGCTGCTCGAGGGCATGGACGCGATCCTGGTGCCGGGCGGCTTCGGCGAGCGCGGCATCGAGGGCAAGATCGCCGCGGTGCGCCACGCGCGCGAGAACCGCATCCCCTATCTCGGCATCTGCCTCGGCATGCAGCTCGCCGTCATCGAATACGGCCGCCACGTGCTCGGGCTCGAGGGCGCCAACAGCACCGAGTTCAACCGTGCCGCGCCGCATCCCGTGATCGCGCTCATCACCGAGTGGCAGGACGCGGCGCGCGGCGCGCAGGAGCGGGATGAAGGCTCGGCCAAGGGCGGCACCATGCGCCTCGGCGCGCAGGACGTGCAGCTCGAGTCCGGCTCGCGCGCCCGCGCGCTCTACGGCAAGGAGCTCATCCGCGAGCGCCATCGCCACCGCTACGAGTTCAACAACACCTACATGGACCGCTATCGCGCGGGCGGCCTGTCGTTCACGGGGCTGTCCCGGGACGGGCTGGTCGAGATCGTCGAGATCGCCGGGCATCCCTGGTTCCTCGCCACGCAGTTCCACCCGGAGTTCACCTCCAATCCGCGAGACGGACATCCGTTGTTCACGGGTTTCGTGGCCGCCGCGTCGGCGCGTCGCCGCGCCGCGGGCCGGGCCTGAGATGCGCCTCGCCTCCTTCGAGGTCGGTGCGCGCGAGCCGCTGTTCCTGATCGCCGGGCCCTGCGTCATCGAGAGCGCGGCGCTCTGCGAGGAGGTCGCCGGCCGGATGCTCGAGGTCACGCGCGCGCTGGGCGTGCCGTACATCTTCAAGGCGTCGTTCGACAAGGCCAACCGCAGCTCGCGTTCGAGCTTCCGCGGGCCGGGGCTAGAGGCCGGCCTCAAGGTGCTCGCCGACCTGCGGGCGCGCTTCGGCGTGCCGGTGCTCACCGATGTGCACGAGGACACGCCGCTCGCCGAGGTCGCCTCGGTGGTGGACGTGCTGCAGACGCCGGCGTTCCTCTGCCGCCAGACCAACTTCATCGTCGCGGCCTGCTCGCAGGGCAAGCCCGTCAACATCAAGAAAGGCCAGTTCCTCTCCCCCTGGGAGATGCAGAACGTGGTCGACAAGGCGCGCTCCACCGGCAACGAGCAGGTGATGGTCTGCGAGCGCGGTTTCTCGTTCGGCTACAACAACCTCGTCTCCGACATGCGCTCGCTCGCGGTGATGCGCCGCACCGGCTGCCCCGTGGTGTTCGACGCCACGCACTCGGTGCAGCTGCCGGGCGGGCAGGGCGGCTCCTCGGGCGGCCAGCGCGAGTTCGTGCCGGTGCTGGCGCGCGCCGCCGTGGCGGCCGGCGTCGCCGGCGTCTTCATGGAGACGCACCCCGACCCCGCGCGCGCGCTGTCCGACGGGCCGAACGCCTGGCCGCTCGCGCGCATGCCGGCCCTGCTCGAGACGCTGGTGGCGCTCGACCGCAGCGTCAAGTCACGACCCTTCGAGGAAGACCAGCCATGAGCCCGATCAAGGACATCCGCGCGCGCGAGGTGATGGATTCGCGCGGCAACCCCACCGTCGAGGCGGAGGTCTTCCTGGCGAGCGGCGCGATGGGCCGCGCGGCCGTGCCCTCGGGCGCTTCCACCGGCGTCCGCGAGGCCGTCGAGCTGCGCGACGGCGATCCGCGGCGCTACTTCGGCAAGGGCGTGCTCAAGGCCGTCGCCAACGTCGACGGCCCGATCCGCAAGGCGCTGCGCGGCCGCGACGCCCGCGACCAGCAGGACATCGACGCCCGCCTGATCGCGCTCGACGGCACGGAGAACAAGTCGCGGCTCGGCGCCAACGCGCTGCTCGCCGTCTCGATGGCCAACGCGCACGCCGCCGCGGCCGATGCCGGCCTGCCGCTGTGGCGCTACCTCGGCCGGGGCCGCAAGCCGCTGATGCCGGTGCCGATGATGAACGTCATCAACGGCGGCGCGCATGCCGACAACAGCCTCGACGTGCAGGAGTTCATGATCCTGCCGGTCGGCGCGACGAGCTTCGCGGAGGCGCTGCGCCAGGGCGCCGAGGTGTTCCATACCCTGAAGGGCATCCTGAAGGGCCGCAAGCTCACCACCGCGGTGGGCGACGAGGGCGGCTTCGCGCCGGACCTCGCCTCCAACGAGGCCGCCTTGAAGCTGCTGCTGCAGGCGATCGAGAAGGCGGGCTACAAGCCCGGCCGCGACATCTTCCTCGGGCTCGACGTGGCGAGCTCCGAGTTCTTCCGCGACGGCCGTTACACGCTGCACGGCGAGCACCGCAGCTTCACGCCGGCGCAGTTCACGCGCTACCTCGCCAAGCTCGTCGACAAGTACCCCATCGTCACCATCGAGGACGGCATGGCCGAGGG
>RFTM01000233.1 GCA_009923475.1 Gammaproteobacteria bacterium
GCGAGCAGCAGCGTCACCACGCCCTCCGTCTCCTCCACGAGCGGCCTCTCGCTCGCCACCACCGGCGCGGGCGCCGGCGGCCTCTCGCTCTCCGCGGGTGGCGTCAACGCCATCACCCTCGCCACCAACGGTGCCGAGCGCCTGCGCATCACCGACGAGGGCAAGGTGGGCATCGGCACCTCCGCGCCGGGTGCCATGCTGCAGGTGACCAACACCGTCTCCGCCGGCAACAAGGGCTTGGTGGTGAACGGCGTCGCGGGCCAGACCGCCAACCTCATCGAGGCCCAGGTCGGTGGCGTCGCCAACTTCGTGGTCTCCAACGCCGGTGGCGTGTCTGCCCAGTCGATGCGCGTCGCCAATGTCGGTGGCGGTTCGCCGGCCTTGAGCACCCCGGGTGGCTACGACCGCGTCGTCATCGCGAACGGCTCGGGCGACTTCTCGCAGATCGCGTTCTCGCGGCTCTCCAACGAGAACACCTGGCTGATCGACGGCAACACCGGTGGCACCAGCGGCGGCGCGCTCGGCAACACGCCGTCCGTCGGCTCGCGCGTCCTCGGCACCCGTGATGATGTCGACCTGCGCCTCATCGCCAACAACAAGGTCCGTGCCATCCTGACCTCGGCGGGCCAGTTCCAGACCAACGACGTGGCCATCGGCGGCGGCACGATCAACGGCACCGCGATCGGCAACACGGCGCGCTCGTCCGGCGCGTTCACCACGCTGGCGGCCAGCAGCACCATCACCGCGGGCACCACCATCACAGCGGGCACCACGGTCTTCGGCAACACCTCGGTGGTGACGCCGCTGCTGGCCAACGACGGCGACCTCGCGGTGCGCGCCAACGACGGCGCGCTCACCATCGGCACCTTCGGGCTCTTCCCGGGCAGCATCACGATGTCCGCTGCGGGCGACAACCCGATCAGCATCCGCACCGACAACAAGGAGCGGGTCCGCATCCTGGGCGCGCTGGGCCGCGTCGGCATCGGCACCACCACCGACCCGGTCGCGCGCCTGCAGGTCAACACGCCGATCGACAGCGAGGCCGGCCTGATCGTCGGCGGCACGGCCCTGGCGACCGGCGACCTGATCACCGCCCGCGCGGGCACGACCGACGTGTTCCGGGTGCGGCGCACCCAGACCATCATCAACACGGCCTTGAACGTGAACGGCAGCGTCAGCGGCGACTCGCTCACGGTGGCCGGGGCGACCACGCTGACGACGCTCGGCGGCGCGGCCGGTGCGGTCTCGGGCGATCGGGTCGTGGTGGCGGACGCCACCGGCCAACTCGCGCAGGTGGGCCGGGCCGCGCTGATCACCGCCGAGGCCTGGGGCCTCACCGGCAACGGTGGTACCAGTTCCGCCAACTATCTCGGCACCAGCGACGATGCCGACCTGCGCTTCGGCACCAACGGTACGGTGCGCGCCACCATCACCAAGACCGGCCAGTTCCAGAGCGCCAGCGTCGCGCTCACGGGCGGCAGCATCAACGGCGTGACCATCGGCGGCAGCGTGCCGGCGGCGGGCAGCTTCACCAGCGCCACGGCCGGCACGATGGTCGCGAGCACGTCCCTCTCGACGCCCAGCGTGTTCAACAACAACAGCGCGCTGTCGCTGGCCACCACCGGCTTCACGGGCGGCAACATCTCGCTCTCTGCGGCGGGCGGCGGCAGCAACATCATCTTCAGCACCGACGACATCGAGCGGATGCGCATCCGGCCCGATGGCGCGGTCGGCATCGGCGTGGTCGTGCCCGGCGCCACCTTGGACGTGAACGGCACTTTCCGGGCCGCCAGCTGGGGCTCGGTCGGCGGCGTGTTCGGCGTGGGCGGCGACACCACCCTGGCCAGCAAACTGGTGGTCAACGGCGCCACGCGCCTCGGGACCTTGGGAGGTGGCGTCAACAACGCGGTACCGAGCGGCTTCGACCGCGTGGTGCTGGCGGACAGCGCGGGCAACCTCTCCCAGTTCGACCTCTCCAGGTTCAAGCTCACGGACTCGGGCGGTGGCGGTGGCGGCGCTGGCAGCGTCGCGGTGCAGGACGAAGGCGCCTCGCTCACGCTGACGGCCGACCGCTTCAACTTCGTGGGCGACGGCGTGACGGCGACCCTCGAGGGTCCGGACAAGGTCCGCATCTTCATCCCTGGCGTGTCGGCCTCGCTGCCGGACGACCCGGTGTTCAACTCGGTCCGTGCGATCACCTCCATGACGACGCCGCGCCTCAACGGCTCGGGCGGCGGGTTGTTGCTGTCCAGCGGCACCAATGTCCAGATCAACTCGACCGGTGTCGGCATCGGTACGACCTCGCCTGGGGCGAGCCTGCAGGTGGTGCGCACCGACTCCGACGCGCTGATCCCCACGATGATCATCTCGGCCGTACCGTCGGCCAACCCCGCGGCCGCCAACCTGCTCGAGATCGGAACCACCACTGCCCCGGCGCGCTTCACCGTCAACGCGGCGGGCAACACTGCGACGACCGGCACCTTGAGCGTCGGCGGCAACGCGACCTTCAGCACGCTTACCGGTGCGCCCGGAACCAGCATGGGCGTCAACGACCGCATCGTCGTGGCCGACGGTTCAGGCCGGCTCTCGCAGGTCTCGCCCGCCACCTTCGTGTCGGCCACCGGCTGGAGCCTGCTCGGCAACAGTCTCGCGCCGACGAGCGGCGCCTTTGGGCAGACGCCGGTCGGCAGCTTCCTCGGTACCACCAACGAGTCCGACCTGCGCCTCGTCACCAACGGCAAGGTGCGCGCGATCATCACCGAGACGGGCGAGTTCCAGTCGAACAACGCCGTGCTGACCGGCGGCAGCATCGACGGCATGCCGGTCGGCGCCACCACGCGCGCCACCGGCGCCTTCACCACCCTCGCTGCCACCACGACCATCACCGCCGGCACCTCGGTCACCACGCCGGCGCTCAACAGCAACGGCGACCTCTCGATCGCGGCCACCGACGGCGCGATCAACATGGCCACCGTCGGCCCGAACCCGAGCGGCATCACCCTCGCGAGCGGCGGCAACAACCCGATCATCCTCGCGGTCGACGGCAAAGAGCGCATGCGCCTCACGGGCGGCGCGTTTGGTCCGATCGGCATCGGCACCTCGACGCCCGCCGAGAACTCGATGCTGCAGATCAACACCGCGCAGGACTCGACGGCGGGCCTGATCGTGGTGGGCACCGCGAGCTCGCTCGGCGACCTCCTCAGCATCCGCGCCGCCAACGACCCTGTGCTCACCGCGCGCCGCACCGGCGTGACGGTGACCAACCTCGTCGGCACCACCGCGCTCACCATCAACGGCGACACGCTCGCCGCCGGCAAGCTGACCGTCACCGGCGCCACGACGCTCAGCAGCACCTTGGCGGTGAACGGTGCGACCACGCTCACGGGCGCGCTGGCCGCGAACGGTGGCGTGACCACGAACACCCTGGTGGCCTCGACCTCGGTGACGACGCCGTCGGTGACGAGCACCGGCGCGCTGGCCCTCTCGGCGACCGGCGCCAACGCCATCACCCTCGCCACCAACGGCTCGGTGGGCGTGACGCTGACCTCGGCGGGCGTGCTGCAGGCGGACAACGTCGCCATCGCCGGCGGCACGATCAACGGCACGGCGATCGGCAACAGCTCGCGCGCCTCGGGCGCGTTCACCACGCTGGC
>RFTM01000234.1 GCA_009923475.1 Gammaproteobacteria bacterium
GACGAGGTCGGGGATGTCGTCGTCGCGCACGAACAGCAGGTCGAGAGGCATGTTCTCGCCGTAGCCGACCAGCTGGTCCTTGCCGCGCGAGAACTTGAGGCCGCAACGCACCAGCAGGTCGGTGGAGTGCTCGGTCAGGCGCCCGGATTTCTGCACGGCGAGCTTGAGGCGCGACCCGCCACGGTCCGCGCCGCTCATCGCGCGCCCCCGCCGGCGGAGCGCGCGGTCGCGGACACGCGGCGTGCGGCGATCGCGTAGCCGCCGCTGCCGTCGGCCCGGTACCGGGCGACGCGGGCGATGGTGGTGACGCTGACGCCGGTCAGCTTGTGGATCTCGCGGTAGGGCAGGCCGCGCTCCAGCCATTCGACGACGGCCCAGCGGTCGGACATCGCCTCGATCTCGGCCGGCGTGCACAGGTCGCGGAAGAAGGCGCGCGCCTCGTCGACGGTGCGGAGCGTCAGCACCGCGGCATAGAGGTTGCGCTCGGCGCGCGCCTCCTGGCGCGGCGTGAGTCCGGGGTGCGGCTTCATGCGGGGCTCCGGCCGCGACGGCGGCTCGTAATAGTGTATTAACGCGTTAATACATTACGACATCCGCCGCCGCCGCGCAAGCGCCGGGGCTTGCGGAGCGCCGCGGCAAGGCCTAAAATCGAGGCTTCTCATCGAGACCGGCTGAGGGACAGGCCCTTTGACGCCGGGGCAACCCACGGGCGACCACCGCCCGGAAGGTGCCAACTCCGGCGCGCGGCCCCGGCCACGCGCGAGATGAGCGGGCTCAGCGCCCAGGCTGCATCGCCGTCCGCGGCGCGTGGGCAGCCGGGTCTCCACAGGCGTCCGCTCGTCCCCGGGGTCCGATGGGCCGGTCATCGGGGCCAAGGGATGCAAGCGGCAGATCGACAACACTCTCCATCCGTCGTCATCGACGGCGCAGCGTCCGAGGGCGTGATGCGCCTGCCGGGGACGTTCGCGCTGCACCACGGCGGGTCCCTGGATGACGTGCAGGTCGCTTGGCGTCTCGCCGGCCCGGCATCCGCACCCGTCGTGGTCGTCATGGGGGGCATCTCCGGGCATCGGCGGGTCTACGGTCCGCCCGGCGAGGAGCGGGGCTGGTGGCAAGAGATCGCGGGCGAGGGCGGCGCTTTCCCCAGCGGCCAGTCGCGCGTGCTGGCCTTCGATTACCTCGGCGGCAGCGGCGGCACGACCGGGCCGCGGCGCGACCAGCCGCCGGGTTCTTTCCCGACCGTCTCCAGCCACGACCAGGCGACCCTGCTCGCACTGCTGCTCGACCATCTGGGCATCGCGGCCGTGCCGGCCATGATCGGCGCCTCCTACGGCGGCATGGTCGCGCTGGCCTTCGCCGAGCGACGGCCCGAGCGCGTCGGCAGGCTGCTCGTGGTCTGCGCCGCCGATCGCACCGACCCGATGTCCACCGCTTGGCGCAGCATGCAGCGCGAGGTGCTGCGCTTCGCCCTCGACTGCGGCCGGCCGGCCGACGGCCTGCGTCTCGCGCGCGCCATGGCCATGGCCACCTACCGCAGTCGCACGGAGTTCGCCGAGCGCTTCGCGGGCGAGGCACGCCGGGCGTCACCCGGCGCACGGTTCACCTTCCCGGTCGAGGAATACCTGCTCGCGCGCGGCGACGACTACGCGCGTCGCTACCAGGCCGGCGGTTTCCTCTGCCTCTCCGAGTCGATCGACCTGCACCGTGTCGACGCCACGCGCATCGCCGTGCCGGTCGATGCCGTCGGCGTCGATGAGGACCAGCTGGTCCCGCTCGCCGACGTGCGCGCGATGGTCGAGAGGTTGCCGCGCGGCCGCCTGCACCGGATATCCTCGCATTTCGGCCACGACACCTTCCTGAAGGAAGGCGAGAAGTTGCGCCCGCTCTACGAGAGCCTCCTCCCCACCAGCTGACCTCCGCGGAACCGATACATGACCCGATCCCTCGATCCCCGTACCTTGGCGGTGAGAGCCGGCCTCGAGAGCGACCCCTCGACCGGCGCGGTGGTGCCGCCGCTGCACCTCAGTTCCACCTACGCGTTCCCCGCCTTCGGCGAGAAGGGTCGGTACGACTACTCGCGCTCGGGCAACCCGACCCGCGACCTCCTCGCCGACGGCTTGGCCAAGCTCGAAGGCGGCGCCGGCGCCGTGGTGACGTCCTCCGGCATGTCCGCGATCGCGCTGGTGGGCCAGATCCTTCCGCATCGCGCGCGCATCGTCGCGCCGCACGACTGCTACGGCGGCACTTACCGCCTGTTCGACGCTTGGCGACGGCGCGGCGACTTCGAGGTCGATTTCGTCGACTACGGCAGCGCGGACGCGCTCGCCGCCGCGCTCTCCCGGCCGGCGGCGCTGGTCTGGATCGAGTCGCCGAGCAATCCGCTGCTGCGCATCACCGACATCGCGGCGGTCTCGGCGCTCGCGCACAGGACCGGAGCGAAGGTCGCGGTCGACAACACCTTCCTGTCACCGGTGCTGCAGCAGCCGCTCGCGCTGGGTGCGGACATCGTCGTGCATTCGACCACCAAGTACCTGAACGGACACAGCGACGTGATCGGCGGCGCGGTCATCGCCGGCGCCGCCAAGGACCACCAGCAACTGGCTTGGTGGGCGAACGCGACCGGGGTCACCGGCGCGGCCTTCGACAGCTTCCTGACGCTGCGCGGCCTGCGCACGCTGCATGCGCGCATGACCTTGCACGAGGCGAACGCCAACGCGCTCGCCGCTTGGCTGGAGGGGCGCAAGGGCGTGGGCCGCGTGCTCTACCCGGGCCTGGCCTCGCATGCGGGACACGAGCTGGCGCGCGCCCAGCAGCGCGGCTACGGCGCGATGGTCACCATCGAGCTCGAGGGCGGGACCCCCGCCGTCGCCCGGTTCGTGGCGGCGCTGGAACTGTTCTCGCTCGCCGAATCCCTGGGCGGCGTCGAAAGCCTCGTGGCGCACCCGGCGACGATGACGCATGCCGCGATGAGCCCTGAGGCTCGTGCGTCGGCGGGTCTGGTCGACGGCTTGCTGCGGCTGTCGGTCGGGATCGAGGCGCTGGAGGACCTTCAGCGCGACCTCGAAGCCGGACTCGCGGCGCTCTAGGAGGCGGGGCGGCAGCAGGCGGTGCGGCCCACCGGCCGATCAGGCCAGCGACAGCTCCGCGATCACCGCATCGCCCATCTGCCGGGTCGAGAGAACGGGCATGCCGGGCGTCGCGATGTCGGCGGTCCGCGCGCCGCGGGCCACGGCCGCGGCGACCGCAGCCTCGATGCGGGCGGCCTCGGGCTCGAGGCCCAACGAATGACGCAACAACAGCGCCACGCTCAGGATGGTGCCGCAGGGGTTGGCGATGCCGCGTCCCGCGATGTCCGGCGCCGAGCCGTGGATGGGCTCGTAGAGCCCGCGCCGGCCGTCGCCGAGCGCCGCGGAGGGCAGCACGCCCAACGATCCGGCGAGCATCGAGGCTTCGTCGGTCAGGATGTCGCCGAACAGGTTCTCGGTGAGCACCACGTCGAAATCGCGCGGGCGGCGCAGCAGGTGCATCGCCGCCGAATCGACCAGCATGTGCTCGAGCGTGACCCGCGGGAACTCCTCGCGCACGATGCGGCTGCTGACCTCGCGCCACAGCCGCGAGGTC
>RFTM01000235.1 GCA_009923475.1 Gammaproteobacteria bacterium
CGTCGCGCTCGCGCGCGCTGAAGATCCGCAGCGGTTCGTAGGCGGGCGGCGTCAGCGCCTCGCCGGTGCGCAGGCAGAAACGCGCGCCGTGGCGCGGGCAGACCACCACGCCGCAGGGCGTGGCGGCATCCGGCTCGATCTCGGCGCCGGCGAGCGGTTCGCCGTCGTGGGTGCAGCGGTCCTCGAAGGCGTGCAGTCCGTCGCCGGTCTGCACCACCGCGACGAAGTGGCCATCCACCTCGACATCCAGGCGGCCGCCCTGCGAGAGCGCCGCGGCCGCACCGACATCGATCCAGTCCTCCGCGTCCGCGCCGGCCATGGACTCACATCATCCCGGTCTGCAGGCGTGCGGCCTCGGACATCATCGACTGGTTCCAGGGCGGATCGAACACCAGCTCGACGTCGGCCTGCGCCACGGTCGGGATGACCTCGAGCTTCTCCTTGACGTCCTGCACCAGCACCTCGCCCATGCCGCAACCGGGCGCCGTCAGCGTCATCTTCACCGCGATGCGCCGCCGGCCGTCTTCTTGGGGAGACACCGCGCACTCGTAGACCAGGCCGAGCTCGACGATGTCGATGGGGATCTCGGGGTCGTAGCAGCTGCGCATCTGCTTCCAGGCGAGCTGCCGCACCGCCTCGTCGTCCGCGCCCGGAGGCAGTTCGGGGGGCGCGATCACCTGCTTGCCGATGGCGTCGGCGTTCTCGCCCGCCAGTCGATAGAGGTTGCCCTCGATGTAGAGCGTGAAGCTGCCGCCGAGCGCTTGGGTGATGAAACCCGACAGCCCCGACTTGAGCTCTATGGCGTCGCCGGACGGCACCATCACCGCGGCGACATCACGGCTCAGGATGAAGGCTTCGTTCTCGTGGCTGCGCATGACCGTGTCGTGCTCACTCGGTGGAGGCGGTGTCGCGGTGGGCGAGGGCGGCGGCGAGGGTATGCCAGCTCAGGCTCGCGCACTTCACGCGCGCGGGGAACTCGCGCACGCCGGTCAGCGCGGCGAGCTTGCCGAGCCCCTCGGGCGGCGGCGCGTCGACGGCGGAGGTGAGCGCCTCGTGCACCAGCGCGTGCAGGCGCCGCACCGCGTCCTGGTCCAGGCCCTTGACCGCTTCGGTCATCAGCGAGGCGGAAGCGGTGGAGATGGCGCAGCCCTTGCCCTCGAAGCGGATGTCCTCGATGCGGTCTCCGGCGAGCCGCAGCGTGACGGTCAGCCGGTCGCCGCAGAGCGGGTTGTTGCCGTCCGCCGAGCTGTCGCAGGGGTCGAGCCGGCCGAAGTTCCGCGGCCGCTTGTTGTGGTCCAGGATCACGTCCCGGTAAAGGTCCTTGAGGTCCATCAGCCGAACACCTCGCGCGCATGGGCCAGGGCCGCCACGAGCTGCGCGATGTCCTCGTCGTCGCTGTAGCAGCCGAAGGAGGCGCGCGCCGTCGCGGGCACGTCGAAGAAATCCATCACCGGCATGGCGCAGTGGTGGCCGGTGCGCACCGCGACGCCCTCGGCGTCGAGGATGGTGCCGAGGTCGTGCGGATGCACGCCGTCGAGCGTGAACGAGATGACGGCGCCCTTGTGCGCGGCCTCGCCGATGATGCGCAGGCCCGGCACCTGCGACAGCGCGGCGGTGGCGCGGCGCAGCAGGCCCTGCTCGTGCGCGTGCGCCCGCTCGATGCCGAGCGTCTCCAGCCAGTCGATGGCGGCGGCCAGGCCGACCGCGCCCGAGATGTTGGGCGTGCCCGCCTCGAAGCGGAACGGCAGCTCGTTGTAGGTCGTGCCGGTGAACGAGACCGTCAGGATCATGTCGCCGCCGCCCTGCCAGGGCGGCATGTCCCGCAGCACCTCTTCGCGGCCGTACAGCACGCCGATGCCCGTGGGCCCATAGAGCTTGTGCGCCGAGAAGGCGTAGAAGTCGCAGCCGAGCTCACGGACGTCGATGCGCTGGTGCGGCACGGCCTGCGCGCCGTCGATGAGCGTGAGCGCGCCCTGCGCCTTGGCGGCGGCGACCATCTCGCGCACCGGCAGCACCGTGCCGAGCGCGTTCGAGACCTGGGTGAATGCGGCGAGCCGGGTGCGCGGCGAGAGCAGGGCGCGGAAGGCGTCGAGGTCGAGCTCGCCGCGACGGTCGATGGGCGCCACCTTGAGCGTCGCGCCGCTGCGTTCGCAGAGCATCTGCCAGGGCACGATGTTGGCGTGGTGCTCCATCCAGGTGATGAGGATCTCGTCGCCCGGTCCGAGGCGGCGGCCCCAGGACTGCGCGACGAGGTTGATCGACTCGGTGGTGCCGCGCGTGAACACCACCTCGCGGGTGCTCGCCGCGCCGAGGAAGCGGCGCACGCGTTCGCGCGCGCCCTCGAAGGCGTCGGTCGCCTTCTGGCTCAGCTGGTAGACGCCGCGATGCACGTTCGCGTGGCTCGAGCGGTGGTAGTCGGCGACGGCCTCGATGACCGCGCGCGGCTGCTGGGCCGAGGCGGCGGTGTCGAGGAAGGCGAGGCGCTTGCCGCGCACCGTGGTCGCAAGCACCGGGAAGTCGGCGCGCACCCGCGCGACGTCGTAGACCGCGGGCGCGGCCGCGTCCAGCGGTGAGGCGTTCATGACAGTCCCCGCGCCGCGGCGGCGCCGGGCAGCAAGGGCGCGATGGCCGCCTCGAAGCGCGCGCGCCAGGCCGGGTCGGCGAGGTGGGCGAGCACGTCGCTGATGAAGGCCCACTTGAGCAGCGATTCCGCGGCCTGCGGCGCGATGCCCCGCGACAGCAGGTAGAAGAGCATGTCGTCGTCGAGCTTGCCGACCGTCGCGCCGTGGCTCGCCCGCACCGCGTCGGTGTCGATCTCGAGCTGCGGGCGCACGTCGACCTCGGCCGCAGCTCCGGCGAGCAGGCTGCGCAAGGTCTGCGCCGTGGCGGCGCCGGCGGCGCGCGAGGTCACGCGCATGTGGCCGTTGAAGGCGATGCGCGAACGGTCCGCCGCGATGCCGCGGAAGCCTTGCGTGGTGCGCGCGCCGGGGGCGTCGTGGGTGATGCGGACATAGGCGTCATGCGCCTGCTGCCCGACGCCGAGCATCGCGGACTGCCATTGCGCCTCCGCATCGGCGCCCGCGAGCGCGATGAGCGCCGTGCTGCGGGTGCCCGCGCCGCCCGTGGTCAGCTGCGTGAGGCGCAGCGCGGCGCCCGCCGCCAGCGTCGCCTGCAGGGTCTCGAAGTGCCGGGCGCCCGGGGCGGGCTGCACCAGCCGCGCGTGTTCGAGCTGCGCGCCGGGGCCGAGACGGAGTGCCAGCGAGAGGTTGGTGAGCGCGCCCTCCGCGCCGACATGGCGCTCGAAGAGCCGCAGCTTCGCACCCGCGCCGAGCTCCACGACCAGCGCCGGGTGGCCGGTGGTGAGGGCGATGCAGTCGACCTCGAGGTCGAGCGTGGCATCGGCAGGCAGGCGCAGCAGCGCGGGCCCGCCCGAGTGCCGGCGGTTGAGCCTTGCGAAGGCGAGGTCCGGTCCGGTCTCATCGTCGACCGCCGCGGTGGCGGCCGACGTCGCGCAGGAGAGCTACCCGGCCGCCGCGACGCTCGACGAGAATCCGGAGACCGGCTGGGCGATCGGGCCGGAGTTCGGCAAGGACCACTCGCTGACCTTCGAC
>RFTM01000236.1 GCA_009923475.1 Gammaproteobacteria bacterium
CGCCGACGCGCAGGGCGTCTACGAGACCGAGATGTCGCTGTGGGGCGCGGTGCTCGGCCACTGCAACCTCGTCTATCATGCCGCCGGTTGGCAGGAAGGCGGGCTCACGGCCTCGTTCGAGAAGCTGGTGCTCGACGTCGAGATGCTGCAGATGATGATCGAGTTCCTGAAGCCCATCGTGGTGGACGAGGCCGAGCTCGGCTTCGAGGCGCAGCTGCAGGTCGCGCCGGGCGGGCATTTCTTCGGCGCGCCGCACACCATGGAGCGCTACGAGCGCGCCTTCTACCAGCCGCTGGTCTCCAACTGGCAGAACTACGAGAGCTGGCAGTTGGGCGGCGGCAAGGACGCGACGCAGCGCGCCACCGACATCTGGAAGCGCGCGCTCGAGGAATATGAGCAGCCGTCCCTGGACCCGGCGGCGCTCGAAGCCCTCGATGCCTACATCGCGCGCCGCCGCGAAGCGATCGGCGGCGGGGAGCCCTGACCGGCTCCGGCTGGCAGCGACCGCCGTGCGCTATTCCGCCTTCAGGCTGTTCGCCGAAGCGCTGCGCGGCAACCGCGGCTGGGAGCCCGCGTGGCGCGATGCGGCGCCACGCCGCGCCTATGAAGCCGTGATCGTCGGCGGCGGCGGCCACGGCCTCGCCACCGCCTATTACCTGGCGAAGGTCCACGGGATGCGGGACATCGCCGTGCTCGAGAAGGGCTGGATCGGCAGCGGCAACGTCGGCCGCAACACCACCATCATCCGCTCCAACTACCTGCTGCCCGGCAACACGCCGTTCTACGAATGGTCGCTCAAGCTCTGGGAAGGCCTCGAGCAGGACATCAACTACAACGCGATGGTCAGCCAGCGCGGCGTGCTCAACCTGCACCACAACGACGCGCAGCGCGACGCCAACGTGCGGCGCGGCAACGCCATGCGGCTGCAGGGTGTCGATGCCGAACTGCTCGATGCGAAGGATGTGCGCCGCATGCTGCCCTTCCTCGACTTCGACAACGCGCGCTTCCCGATCCGCGGCGGACTGCTGCAACCGCGGGGCGGCACGGTGCGGCACGACGCCGTCGCCTGGGGCTATGCGCGCGCCGCCGACAAGCTCGGTGTCGACATCATCCAGAACTGCGAAGTGACCGGCTTCCGGAGGCAGGGCGACGCCATCATCGGTGTCGAGACGACCCGCGGTCCGATCGCCGCGCGCAAGGTCGGCCTCGCCTGCGCGGGCAACAGCTCGCGTGTCGCGGCGATGGCGGGCCTTCGGCTCCCCATCGAGAGCCATGTGCTGCAGGCCTTCGTCACCGAGGGGCTGAAGCCCCTGATCCCCGGCGTCGTCACCTTCGGCGCCGGACACTTCTACATCAGCCAGTCGGACAAGGGCGGCCTCGTGTTCGGCGGCGACATCGACGGCTACAACAGCTACGCGCAGCGCGGCAACCTCGCCACCGTCGAGGATGTCTGCGAGGGCGGCATGGCGTTGATGCCGATGCTGGGGCGTGCGCGGTTGCTGCGCTCCTGGGGCGGCATCATGGACATGTCGATGGACGGCTCGCCGATCATCGACCATGCAGGCATCGACGGCCTCTATCTCAACGCGGGCTGGTGCTACGGCGGCTTCAAGGCGACGCCCGGCTCCGGTTGGTGCTTCGCGCACCTCATGGCGCGCGACGAGCCGCATCCGGTCGCGGCGGCGTACCGGCTCGACCGCTTCGCCGCAGGCCGGGTCATCGACGAGAAGGGCCAGGGCCCTCATCCGCAACGGCATTGATGCGGCGGCACTGAAGCGATGCGCATCCACTGCCCTTTCTGCGGACCACGCGGCCACGACGAGTTCGTCTATCACGGCGATGCCGCGCCGCGGCGCCCGCCGGTCGACGCGCCAGATGCCGCGTTCCACGACTACGTGTACCTGCGCGACAACCCCGCCGGCAGCCACCGTGAGCTCTGGTTCCATGCAGCGGGCTGCCACAGCTGGCTCGTCGTCGAGCGCGACACGCGCACGCACGGGATACGGTCGGTGGCGTTCGCAAGGGGTGGGGCATGAGCGGCCGGCTCGCGAGCGGCGGCCTCATCGACCGCACCCGCAGGCTGCAGTTCAGCTTCGACGGGCGCAGCCATGTCGGCTACGCCGGCGACACGCTCGCCGCCGCGCTGCTCGCCGCGGATGTGCGGCTGGTCGGCCGCTCGTTCAAATATCACCGGCCGCGCGGGCTGCTCACCGCGGGTGCTGAAGAGCCGAACGCGCTCGTGGAACTGCGCGCAGGCGCCCGTCGTGAACCGAACACCCGCGCGACCGTCGTCGAGCTCTACGACGGCCTCGAAGCCCGGAGCCAGAACCGCTGGCCCTCGCTGCGCTTCGACCTGCTCGCCTTGAACGGGCTGTTCTCGCCGCTGCTCGGCGCCGGCTTCTACTACAAGACCTTCATGTGGCCTGCCGCGTTCTGGGAGAAAGTCTACGAGCCGGCGATCCGCCGCGCAGCGGGGCTCGGCACGCTCTCCTCGGCGCCCGACCCCGACCACTACGAGAAGGCAACGGCGTTCTGCGACCTGCTGGTCATCGGTTCGGGACCCGCCGGGCTGATGGCGGCGCTCGCCGCCGCGCGCAGCGGCGCACGGGTCATCCTCGCCGAGCAGGATTTCCTGTTCGGCGGCCGCTGCCTCAGCGACCGCTTCGACATCGGCGACGGCTCGGCGCATCGCTGGGCGCAGTCGGTGGTGACGGAACTCGCCTCGATGCCCGATGTGCGCCTGCTGCCGCGCACCACGGTGGTCGCCGCCTACGACCACGGCGCCTACACGGCGGTGGAGCGCGTCAACGACCATGTCGCCGAGCCGCCGCCCTTCGAGCCGCGCCAGCGGCTCTGGCGCATCATCGCGAAGCGCGCCGTGCTCGCCGCCGGCGCGCTCGAGCGCCCGCTGGTGTTCGGCGACAACGACCTGCCGGGCGTGATGCTCGCGAGTGCGGTCAGCGCTTACATCAACCGCCATGCGGTCCGGCCCGGACGCCGCGCCGTCATCTTCGCCGATAACGACCATGCGTGGACGACCGTCGCCGACCTGCGCGCCGCCGGCACCGAGATTGTCGCCATCGTCGATCCGCGGGCCGACGCCCGTGACCGCGCGGCCGCCATCGCGCGCGATGCGCCGGTCATCGGCGGCGTCGTGCGGCGCGCGCTCGGCGGTCATCGGCTGCAGGGCGTCGAGATCGAGGGCGCCGACGGCCGTGTCCGGCGGCTCGACTGCGACCTGCTCGCCGTCTCGGGCGGTTGGTCGCCGACGCTGCACCTCACTTCGCACCTCGGCGCAAGGCCGCGTTGGGACGCCGCGCGCGCCATGTTCCTGCCGCAGGAGCTGCCGCCGGGGATGCTCGTCGCCGGTGCCGCCGGCGGTGACCTCACTGCCGCCGCCGCGCTGGCGACGGGCTTGCGCGCGGCCGAAGAGTCGCTGCGCAGCCTCGGCATCGCGCTCCGCGCTACTGCCACGCCCGCGACGAGCGGCGAAGCGGAGGCGTGGACGCCGCTGTGGCGCGCGCCGGCGTCCCGCGGCAAGCGCTTCATCGACTTCCAGAACGACGTCACGGTCGACGA
>RFTM01000237.1 GCA_009923475.1 Gammaproteobacteria bacterium
CCGCAGGCCCGCCCGCGCCGCAGCGCCTTCGACGGCATCGACCCGCACGCCGCCCTTGACCTTGAGCTCGCGCTTCTGCGCCTCGGTGAGGTCGGAGGCGGTGATGCCCAGCGCGCTCTTGACCGGGGCCGCGCCACTGGGCTCGGCCTGGGCCCGGCGTGTCGGCCGCTCGGCCTCGAACTCGCCCACCGTCGCGGTGAGTTCCTTGGTGACGCCGCGGCGGAAAACCTGCAAGATGGCCTTGGACCCGGGGCGCGTCCCGCCCACCAGACGGGGCAGGTCGCCGGACTTCTCCACCAACTTGCCGTCCACCCGGGTGATGATGTCGCCTGCCTCCACCCCGGCCTTGTCCGCAGGGCCGCCAGCCTCCACGCTCTGCACCAGCGCCCCCGTGGGCTTGCCCAGGCCGATGGCCTCGGCCACTTCCTTGGTGACCGGGGCGATCTGCACGCCGATGCGGCCGCGGATCACCCGGCCATTGGTACGCAGTTGGTCAGACACGCGCATCGCCTCGTCGATGGGGATGGCAAAGCTGATGCCCATGAAGCCGCCCGAGCGGCTGTATATCTGCGAGTTGATGCCCACCACCTCGCCGCGCAGGTTCAACAAGGGGCCGCCGGAGTTGCCCGGGTTGATGGCCACATCGGTCTGGATGAAGGGCAGGTAGTCACCGGTGTCGCGCTGCTTTGCGCTGACAATGCCGGCGGTGACCGTGTTGTCGAGGCCCAGGGGGTTGCCGATCGCGATCGCCCACTCGCCCGGGCGCAGCTTCTTCGGGTCGCCGATGCGCACCGTCGGCAGGCCCTTGGCGTCGATGCGCAGCACGGCGACGTCGGTCGCCTTGTCGAGCCCGATGAGCTTGGCCTTGAACTCGCGCCGGTCGATGAGCTTCACCATGATCTCGTCGGCGTCATCGACCACATGCGCGTTGGTGAGCAGCAGCCCGTCCGCGCTCACGATGAAGCCGGAGCCCTCGCCGCCCGGCTGGCGCATGCCCTCGCCGTCGCCGTCGTCCTGGCCCTGCGGCGCGCCGCGGCCGTCCGGCGAGGGCGCGCCCGGCATGCCCGGGATGCCGAAGCGGCGGAAGAACTCGAACATCGGGTCGTTGGGCGACATGCCGCGCCCCACCGGGATGCGCTTGCCGCGCGTCGTGATGTTGACCACCGCCGGACCGTGCTGCTGCACCAGCGAGGCGAAGTCGGGGAGCATCATGCGGCCCTGCACGCCCGGCGTGGCGGCGGCCGGGGATGCGGCGGTGGAGGCCTGCGCGGCCTGCAGGCCGGTGGCGCCGCCCGCCGAGGAGGAACGGGGCTGGCAGGCGGTGATGACGAGCAGCACCGAGACCGCCGCGAGGCTGCGGCGCACGAAGGGACGCTGGAGCATGGATAACACCCGTTTCATGGACCCGGACTCCTAGACAAACGGCGGACGGGAAAAGTTCACGGCCCTGCGACCGAGGATGCGCCCGCCGATCGCCACCGCAGCCACGCTGCGGCCAGCACCAGCAGCACGGCGGCCACCGTGAGGGGCAGGTCGCCGGTGCGGGCGTAGGGCGGCAGGCCGGTGCGCGGGATGACCGCCGCGCGCAGCACCGCCGGCCGGTACTCGGGGGCGCTCGCCTGCAGCTCGCCGTACGGTCCCACCACCGCGGAGACGCCGTCGTTGGCGGCGCGGATCAGGAAGCGTCGCGCCTCGATCGCGCGCATCCGCGAGATCTGCAGGTGCTGGTAGCGGGCGGGCGAATGGGCGAACCAGGCGTCGTTCGTCACGTTGACGAGCGCGGTCGCATCGCGCAGCCCGCGCAGCCGGGTGGCCGCGTAGGCGTCCTCGTAGCAGATGCTCGCCTCGAGCACGAGTCCCGCGATGCGCAGCGGCGCCTGGGCCGGGCCGCCCGGCGTGAAGTCGGAGTACGGCAGGTTCATCATGCGCATCCAGCGGCGCACGAACTGCGGCACCGGGAAGAACTCGGCGAAGGGCACGAGGTGGTGCTTGTCGTGGAACTGCAGCTCGCGGTCGAGCGCGAGGATGGAGTTGAAGTAGCGCGGAGGCTCGCCCGCCGGCACCGCTTCCTCGCGGATCATGCCGAGCAGCAGCGCGGAGCCGCGCTCGCGCGCCGCGCCCGCCGCGGCCAAGTTCTTCGACCCGGCGGCGGATTGGGCGCCGGAGGAGGATTTCGCGCATTGTGCGGCGCTTGATGCGGTGCCGTTCGCGGTGGCGCTCGGGCGCTCGCCCGAGGGTTGGCCGGAACTGCGCCCTTGGCCGGCCGCCGGCGCGCCGGAGGCGGCGTGAAAGGCATGGACACCCTGGACGGCAGCGACAGCGCGCCAGGGATCGCGCATGTGGTGTTCGACATCGGGCAGGTGCTCGTGAAGCTGCGGCCGGCGCCGCTGTTCGCGCTGCTCGCCGAGCACGGCTACCAGCCCGACGACCTCGAGCGGGTGGCGCGGCGCATCGGCATCGTCGAGCACGAGACCGGACGGCTGGACGGCGCGGGCTTGCTCGCCAACATCGCCGCGCTCGCGCCGCGGCCGCCCGATCCGGCACGGGTGCATGCGGCCTGGCTCGACATGTTCGAGCCTGACCCGCGGATGCTGCAGCTCGCCGCCCACCTGCGCGCCTCGCGCGGCGTGTTCCTGCTGTCCAACGTCGGCGAACTGCATTGGGCGCAGCTGCGGGCGGCCTGGCGCATCCACGAGGTCGGCCACGACGCCTTGACCTCCTTCGAGGCCGGCGTGATGAAGCCGGACGAGGCGATCTACCGCGAGGCCGAGCGGCGTTTCGCGCTCGACCCGGCGCGCACCGTGTTCATCGACGACCGGGCCGAGAACGTCGCCGCGGCGCGGGCCTGCGGCTGGCACGCGGTCCACCACCGGGACGCAGCCGATACCTGCCGCGCGCTGCGCTCGCTGGGCCTCGACACCGGACCCGGATGACGCCGCGCCCGCTCAGTCGAGCCGGGCGTAGTGCAAGGGCAGGGCGGTGGTCGACTTGATGGTCTCGAGCGAGAAGCTCGCGCTGACGTCGAGCATCTCGAGCGCCGCGATCAGCCGCTTGTAGACGGCGTCGTAGGCGGCGATGTCGGGCACCACGACGCGCAGCAGGTAATCGACGTCGCCGCTCATGCGGTGCAGCTCCGTGACCTCCGGCAGTTCGCGCACCACCTTCGCGAAACGCTCGAACCAGCCGGCGCTGTGGCTGGGCGCCTTGATGGTCACGAACACCGTGGTCGCCACGTTGAGCGCCCGCGCGTCGAGCAGCGCCACCGTGCGGCGGATCACGCCGGTCTCGCGCAGCCGCTGGATGCGGCGCCAACAGGGCGCCTTCGACAGGCCGACGCGCTCGGCGACCTCGGCGGCCGTCAGGTCGGCGTCCTTCTGCAGCAGGTCCAGGATCTTGCGGTCGAGCTTGTCCATGAGAAGAAGTTTCGTCGAAGTGATCTATAAAAAAACATTGTTGCGCGCCAAGCCGCCGCTGTCCAGACCTTCGCAACCCCGTTGCCGCGCGCCGCGGTTATCTTTTGGCTCCATGGATCCGCTGCGCGCCTTCACCGAAC
>RFTM01000238.1 GCA_009923475.1 Gammaproteobacteria bacterium
CGGCGTCGTCGCCGCCACCGGTCGCCGCGGCCTCGCGCGGCCCGGTGCTCGACACCGACATCACCTCGCCCGCGCGCTACGCCGACCCCGCGGCGCTGGACGCCGACTTCGCGCGCCTGCGCCGCGAGGCGCCGGTCGCTTGGGTCGATCGGGAGCCGTACCGGCCGTTCTGGGCCGTGCTGCGCCACGAGGACATCCTCGCCATCGAACGCCAGCACGAGCTCTTCATCAACGAGCCGCGGCTCTGCCTGATCCCGCGCCACATCGAAGAGCAGGCCGCCACCGGCATGGCGGGCGGCGTGCGCGAGACGCTGAAGGTGCTCGCGTCGCTCGCCAAGCTCTCGCAGCGGCCGCTCGGCGACCTGACGGAATGGCTGCGGGCGCGCGAGGAGAACCGTCGCCGCGGCCGCCGCGAGCGGGTGCGCACGCTCATCGACATGGACGAGCCCGAGCACCGCAAGTTCCGCGAGCTCACGCAGTCCTGGTTCATGGGCGCGGGCGTGCGGCGGCTCGAGTCGCAGGTCGGCGCGATGGTGCAGCGCTCGATCGCGCGCATGCGCGAGGCGGGCCCCGAGCTCGACTTCGCGCGCGAGGTCGCGGTGTGGTTCCCGCTGTCGGTGATCATGTCCATCCTCGACCTGCCCGAGAAGGACGCGCCTTTCATCCTGCGCGCCACGCAGCAGCTCTTGAGCGCGAGCGATCCCGAGCTGCAGAAGTCCGAGCAGTACGGCGTCGAGGTCGTGGGCGAACTGTTCGCGTATTTCACCGATATCGTGCGCGAGCGGCGGCGGCGGCCGGGCGAGGACCTCACGAGCCTCATCGCCCGCGCGCGCATCGACGGCCGGCCGCTCGGCCCGGTGGAGACGCTGTCCTACCTGCTCATCGTCACGACCGCCGGCCACGAGACCACGAGCGCGGCGCTCGCGGGCGGCATGCAGGCGCTGGCGCAGGACCCGGCCGAGCGGCGGCGCTTCGTCCCGGACCCCGAGCTCGCGCGCACGCTCGCCGACGAGATGGTGCGTTGGACGACGCCGGTGCGGCACTTCTGCCGCACCGCCACCCGCGACACCGAGGTGCGCGGCGTGCCGATCGCTGCGGGCGAATCGGTCGCGCTCTTCTACCAGTCGGCGAACCGCGACGAGGCGGCCTTCGCGGACCCGTTCTCGTTCCGCATCGACCGCAAGCCGAATCCGCACCTCGGATTCGGGCATGGCGTGCACCACTGCCTCGGGCGGTTGTTGGCGCTCACCGAGATCCGCGCCTTCTTCACGGCGCTGTTGCCGCAGCTCGCCGAGGTGGAGCCGGCGGGCCCGGCGCGCGGCATCGAGAGCAACTTCACCGGCGGCCTCAAGAGCTTGCCGCTGCGCGTGTCCTGGCGGTGACGGCGTGATGGCGAGCCTGCGACGCATCGCGGTGGGGTGGTCTGTCGCCGCCGCGCTTGCGCTGCAGGGCCTGTCCGCCGCCGCCCAGTCCACCGCACAATCCGTCGCGCCCGTCGATCCGCGCAGGCAGGCCGCCGACCAGCTCGAGGAGATGCAGGCCTTCCACGCCGGCACGCTCGGCTATCTCTACGGCTTCCCGGCCGTCGACATGCTGCAGGCGATGCACAAGGAGACGCATCGCGTCGCGCCAAACCAGCAGGTGCTGGCGCCGGTCGGGCGCTTCTACCGGTTCCGGTCGCTGCTGACGCCCGAGACCGTCGGCTCGCTGCGCGCGCCCAACGCCGACACGCTGTACCTCAGCGGCTGGTTCGACCTGCGCGGCGGGCCGGTGGTGATCCGCGCCCCCGATACCGGCGGCCGCTACTACACGCTGGCGATCACCGACTTCTTCAACGAGGTGCAGCATGTGGGGCGTCGCACCACGGGCACGGCGGCGCGCGATTTCGTGCTGGTCGGACCGGGTTGGAGCGGCCCATTGCCGGGCGGGCTCACGCCGGTGCGCGTGGCGACGCACGAGGCTTGGGTGCTGGGCCGGGTGCTGGTGAGCGGCGCCGACGACCTGCCGAAAGCCGCCGCGTTGCTCGACCGTTTCGAGACCGTCCCGCTCGCCGACTGGCAGCGCGGGCTGCGCCACGAGCAACCGCCGGCCGCGCCTGTCGCCGCGGCGCCCTGGTCACCGCTCGAGTCGCTCGATTTCTTCGCGGCCCTCAACCGTTGGCTGCGCGGCCAGCCGCGGCGTCCCGACGAGGCCGCGCTGATGGCGCAGTTCGATGCGGCGGGATTCGGGCCGGGGGCGGAGTTCGACCTCGCGCGCGTCGGCGAGCCGACGCGCCGCGGCCTGCAGCGCGCCATCGAGGAAGCGCGGACGATGCTGCGCGCCGCATCCCGGCGGCCGCTGTCCGACGTGCGCAACGGCTGGATCTTCCCGCTCGCCCTCGGGCGCTTCGGGCACGACCACCTGATGCGCGCCACGGTGGCCTTCGGCGGCTACGCGAACCTGCCCGAGGAGACGGTGTATGCGGCGCTCACCGCCGACGCGCAGGGCCGGCCGCTGCGCGGCGACCGCGCGTATCGACTGCGTTTCGCGCCGGGCGCGCGGCCGCCGGTGGGCGCGTTCTGGTCCCTGAGCGCCTATCGGCTGTCGGATTTCTCGTTCATGCCGAACGCCGCCGGCATCTACAGCGTCGGCGACCACAAGCCGGCGTTCCGCGCCGCGGCGGACGGCACGACGGACATCATCGTGTCGCGCGAGCCGCCGCCCGAGGCCGCGCGCGCCGCGGGCGACAACTGGCTGCCGGTCGGCGAGGGCCCCTACAGCCTCGTGCTGCGGCTCTACGAACCCGGCGCTGCGGTGCTCGATGGGCGTTATGCGCCGCCCTTGCTGGAGGAGATCGCGCGATGAGCGATGCGGATGCCGTGGTGACCGACTTCCCGCCGGGCGCGGCGTTGGTGGTGGGCGGCAGCGGCGGCGTCGGGCGCGCCGTCTGCGTGGCGCTGGCGCGTGCCGGCAGCGACGTCGCGCTCACCTACCGCACGCGGCCCGAGGTCGCCGAAGAGGTCGCCGTGCAGGCGCGGGCGCTCGGCCGCAAGGCGAGCGTGCATCCGCTCACGCTGGGCGACGCCGCGTCCGTGGACAGCGCCGTGGCCGCGGCCGGCGCCGAGCACGGCCGTCTGCACACCGTGGTGGTGGGCGCCGGCACGCTCGCCACGCAGGTGCGTGTCGGCGAGATGACCGTGGAGCAATGGCGCACCGTGGTCGAACAAGACCTCAACGGCTTCGTGTCGGTGGTGCAGGCGACGCTGCCGCGGCTGCGCGCCGGCGGCGGCGGATCGTACGTGCATCTGGGGTCGGCCGGCCACGACCGCTGGCCCGAGCGCGACGTGCTGTCGGTGGCGCCCAAGGCCGCCATCGAGGCGCTCATCACGGGCATCGCGCGCGAGGAAGGCGTGCACGGCATCCGCGCCAACACCGTGCTGCTCGGCGTCATCGAGGCCGGGATGTTCCTCGAGCTCTCGCGCCAAGGCGTGTTCGGCGACGACTGGGTGCGCGCGGTGCAGGCCGGCCTCGCGCTCAAGCGCTGGGGGCGGCCGGAGGAGGTCGCCGA
>RFTM01000239.1 GCA_009923475.1 Gammaproteobacteria bacterium
GCGCCGGCGCCCGCGTCACCGGCATCGACCTGTCGTCCGCGATGATCGACGTCGCGCGCCTGCACGCGGCGGGCGAGGCGCTCGACATCGACTACCGGCACATGCCGTCCGACGCGCTCGCCGCCGCCGAAGCCGGCCGCTTCGACGTCGTCACCTGCATGGAGATGCTGGAGCACGTGCCCGACCCGGCCGCGATCCTGGCCGACTTCGCGGCCTTGCTGCGTCCGGGCGGCGACCTCTTCGTCTCCACCCTCAACCGCACGCCCAAGGCCTTCGCGCTCGCCATCGTCGGCGCCGAGTACGTGGCGCGGCTGCTGCCGCGCGGCACCCACGAATACGAGCGCTTCATCCGGCCCTCGGAGCTGGCCGCTTGGGCGCGCCGCTGCGGCCTCGAGGCCATCGAGATGGCGGGCCTCGAGTACGACCCGATCACCGGGCATTGCACGCTGACGCGCGACCTCGGCGTCAATTACCTCGTGCACCTGCGCAAGCCTGCCGCGCCAGGCGCCTGATACCGCGATGCTCACCGAATCACCGGCCGCGCCGGTGCGCGAACCGGTGCTGCGCTTCGCGCCCGAGGCGGCACGTCCCTCCCTCGCGGCCCTGTTCGAGATCGAGCGCGAACTCGCCGCCACGGCGCGCGACGGCCTCGACCACGCGGTCGCGCACGCCCGCCTCGATTGGTGGGACGAAGAGCTCGAGCGGCTCGCCAGGGCCGCGCCGCGCCATCCCGCCACGCGGACCTTGGCCGCCGCCGCGGCGGCGGCGGGGCGCAGTCCGCCGGACCTGCGTCCCCTGCTGGAGGCGGCCCGCATCGAGGTCGCGCGGGTCGCGTTCCTCGATCGCGCCGAGCTCGACGCCTATCTCGGGCACTGGGCGACGGCGGTGTTCGGCACGCTCGCGCTGTCGGACGTGGCCGACGATCCGGCGCTCACCGCCGCCGCGCGGCGTCATGCGGCCACTGCAGGCCCCGCGCTGCGCGAGATCGAACTGCTCGCGCTCGTCACCCGCCATGCCCGCGCCGGCCGGGTGTTCGTGCCGCTCGGCGACCCGCCTGCACCTCATGCCCCGTGGACGCAAGAACCCTTGGCGGACGCGCAAGCCGCGATGCTGCGGCAGCGCCTCGCGGCGCTGACGACGGCGCTGCGCGGCGCCGCACAGGCCCTGCCGGCCGACGCCCGACCGGCACTGCGGTCCGCGCTGGTCTGGTCGGCGCTCGGTGTCCGCACCGCCGCCGCCTGCGTCGCCGCATTGCCTGGCCTGCCGCAGCCCGCGCGCAGCGGACCGTTGCGGCGTACCCTGCTCGCCTGGCGTGCCGCACTGGCGGCGGACCGTGGCCGGCTGCCGCCCGGCCTTGCCGCTTGAGGACAACGGATGACCGACCCCATCGACCCCGCAAACTTCGATCCGCGCCGCGTCACGCTGCGCGCCGATGAACTCGACGGCCGCGTGATCGCCATCACGGGGCCCACCGCCGGGCTCGGCCGGGCGCTCGCCCTCGAGTGCGCGCGGCGCGGCGCCGAGGTGGTGCTCATCGGCCGCAACGTCAAGAAGCTGGAGGGCATCCACGCCGAGATCGAGGCTGCGGTCCGGCATGACGGGCGCCCGGCGACCGCGGCGCTCATCGCTCCCTTGGACCTCGAGCGTGCCGTGGCGGGCGATTACGACGCCCTCGCCAGCGCGGTGGAGCAGCGCTGGGGGCGCCTCGACGGGCTCGTCCACAACGCCGCGATCCTCGGCCAGCCCTCGCCCATCGAGCAGTACGACGTGCCCACCTGGCTGAAGGTCATGCACGTCAACGTGACCGCGCCGCTCGCGCTCACGCAGGTGCTGCTGCCCGCGCTGCGCGCCTCGCCCGATGCGAGCGTGCTCGGCGTGTCGAGCAGCGTGGGCCGGCGCGGACGCGCCTACTGGGGCGCCTACTCGGTGTCGAAGGGCGCGCTCGAGAACCTGCTGCAGGTGCTGGCCGACGAACTCGGCCACAGCCGGGTGCGGGTCAATTCCTTGAACCCGGGCCGCGCCCGCACCGCGATGCGCAGGCAGGCCTACCCTGCCGAGGACATCCGCAGCTTGCCCGCGCCCGAGTCGCTGATGGCGCCGTTCGTGGCGCTGCTCGGCCCGCAGGCCGCCGGCGTCAGCGGCCGGGCCTTCGACGCGCAGTAGTCCGGACGCGTCCGGCCCCGCGGTCGCCCGCCCGCTCGTCCGCAGGACCGGTACCGCGATCCGTGCGGCGACCGACGGCGCCGCCCGCCGCGCCCAGCGCCGCGGCCTCTTCGGCTTCGAGCGCGCGGAAATGGCCGCGATTGAGGTCGCGCGTGAGGGCCAGGGGTCCGAGCGAGACCCGCATCACCCGGCTCACCAAGGCGCCTTGGCGCTCGACGAGCCGGCGCAGGTCCTTGCCGCTGGCGCCGACCGTATCGATGCGGTACCAGCGGTTGGCGCCCTCGACGCCTTCCTCGGAGCCCTCGACCTCGGAGACCGACAACTTGCGGCCGTCGTCGAGGTCGCCGACCCGGATCGCATCGAGAGCGGCGGTCGGCAGCTCGCCACGCACCCGGACGCGGAAGCTGCTCGGCCACTCGCGCACCTTGCGCTGCAGGCGCTCGGCGAGCGCGCCGTCGGTGGTGACGAGCTCGAGGCCGCCGTCGTTCTCGGGCATGGGCGAGACCGCGAGGAAACGCCGTCCGGTGCGCCGCGGCGGGCTGGCCGTTGACCGTGACCCGACCCGCCTCGATCCAGGCCTCGGCCTCGCGACGCGAGGCGAGCCCGGCCTGCGCGAGCACTTTCTGGATGCGCTCGCCCGGCGGCTGGGCGCCGCGCCCGCTCATGCCTGCCCGGCGTCGGAGACGGCGTCGGCGTCGGTCTGCGGCACCAGCGCAGTCTCCTCGCCTTCCGCGCCCTCGGCACCCACCGGCAACGTGAGCTGCGGGTTGAGGTCGGCGAGCGCCTTGAGCTCGGCGAGCGGCGGCAGATCGTCGAGGTCGGCGAGCCCGAAATGGTCGAGGAAATCTTTGGTGGTGCCGAGCAGCTCGGGGTGGCCGGGCACGTCGCGGTGGCCGACCACCCGCACCCAGCCGCGCTCCATCAGCGTCTTGACGATGTTCGGGTTGACGGCGACGCCGCGCACCGACTCGATCTCGGCGCGCGTGATCGGCTGCCGGTAGGCGATGAGGGCCAGCGTCTCGAGCAGCGCGCGCGAGTAGCGCTGCGGGCGCTCGGGCCAGAGCCGCGAGACCTCGCGCGCGAACTCGACGCGCACCTGCAGGCGCCAGCCGCTCGCCACCTCGCGCAGCTCGAGGGAGCGCGGCGCGTGGTCCGCGGCGATCCGGTCGAGCGCCTCGCGCAACGCGAGGGGCGCGGGCCGGGCATCCTCGTCGAACAGCTGCGCGAGCTCGGCGAGCCCGAGCGGACGGCCGGCCGCGAGCAGCGCGGCCTCGACGACATTGCGGACGTGGTCTTCGTTCATGTGGGTCCTGCGGCAGGTTCTTCGCCAAAGTCGGGTTCCGCGGGCGGCTCGGCATCGGGCGCCGGGGCATCGGGC
>RFTM01000240.1 GCA_009923475.1 Gammaproteobacteria bacterium
CCTCAACGAAAGCGGCCAGCTCGGCAGCGGCGACCTCGTGTCCAAGGCCACGCCCACCAAGGTGACGCTGCCGCGCCCTGCGGTCGCGGTGTCGGCCGGCCGCGGCTTCTCGGTGGCCGCGCTCGACGACGGTCGCGTGTTCACCTGGGGCGCCAACACCATCGGCCAGCTCGGCGACGACGGGCGCGACGCGCAGTCATCGCCGGTGCAGGCCGTGGGCCTCAGCGGCATCGTCGCGGTCGCTGCGGGCAACTCGCACGGGCTCGCGCTCGATTCCTCGGGCCGCGTCTGGGCCTGGGGCGCCAACGCGTCGGGCCAGCTCGGCGACGGCAGCTTCAAGCCGAGCCGCGTGCCGGTGGCGACGCAGTTCAGCGAGGTGCAGCGCATCCGCGCCGGCGGCGACCAGTCCGCCGCGGTCACGCGCCGCCGCGCGCTTTATCTTTGGGGCGAGAACGGCGACGGGCAGCTCGGCCTCGGCACCGGCGTCGATGCCGGCGTCCCGGTGGCGGTGCTGCAGGGCGTGGTCGAGGCCGCGACGGCCGACCGCCTCACGCTCGCGCTGGGCTCGGACGGTCTCGCGCGCGGCACCGGCGCCAACGAGTCGGGCTCGCTCGGCGATGGCGGCTCGGCGGCGCGCAACACCTTCGGCGCGGTGTCCTCGGTCAGCGCCGCCGTCTCGGTCAGCGCGGGCGGCCGCTCGTTCTCCGGAGCCATCACGTCCACCGGCACGACCCTCATGTGGGGCGACAACACGGCCAAACAGCTCGCCAACTCCGCGATCCCGGCGAGCGGTACCGCGCAGCCGACGGCGGTGCCGAACTTCGACGCCATCCCCTGACCGCCGCGCGCCGCGGCGGGCGGGTCACGGCATGTAGGGCCGCCGCTGGCCGTCCTTGCCGCGCAGCCACATCCCGCCCGGACGGGTGACCACCTCGAGCAGGGCGGCGGTCTCGGCGTCGGGCTTGCCCGACCAGTCGGCCGGGCGGTACTTCATCTGGAAGGCCATCAGCACGCGCCGCGTCGCCTCGTCCGCCTCGCCGTTGCGCGGCGTCTCGTAGCCGACCTGCGCCAGTCGCTCCTGGAACCAGGCCACCGGCGGCAGCTGCGTCTCGTAGGCCGGCCGCGCGGCCGCCACCGCCGCCTCGTCGGGCCAGGGGATGAGCCCCTCGTCGGCGAGCCGCCGCCAAGGAAATCGCGGTCCCGGGTCGGTCTTGCGCTGCGGCGCGATGTCGTTGTGGCCGAGGATGCGCTGCGGCTTGATGCCGTGGCGCCGCTGGATGTCGCGCACCAGCGCCACCACGGCATCGACCTGCGCCGGCGGGTAGGGCGCGTACGAGGCGTCCTGCCGGTCGCCGAGGTTCACGATCTCGATGCCGATCGAGGCGGAGTTGAGCATCGTCTCGCCGGCCCAGGCGCTGACGCCCGCATGCCAGGCGCGGCGGTCCTCGTCGACGAGGCGGTAGATGCGCGGCGGGGCGGCATCGACGAGGTAGTGGCTGCTCACCTTGCCGCGGGTCAGCTCCTGCAGCGAGGTCGGGAAGTCCTCCCAGGTGAAGTGCAGGATGAGGTAGCGGACGCGGCTCTCCTCGTTCACGCTGCGATGGCGGGTGTCGATGTGGGGACCGGCGGCGCAACCGGCGAGCGCGGCCGCGAGCATCGCGGGTATGATGGCCCGCAAGGCAGGGAGGACTGACATGACCGGACGCTCCTACGGGCCGCTGATCGCGACCCTCATCGTAATCGCGGTCAACGCCGCCGCAAACATCGTGCCCATCAACGGCATGAACACCGGCCAGCTTTCCGACCTCAACCCCACCGGCTTCACGCCGCCGGGCTGGATCTTCGGCATCTGGAGCCTCATCTACCTCGGGCTGCTGACCTTCGGCTTCGCCGCCATCTTCGGCTCGCCCGCCACCCGCGAGCGCATCGCCGCCATCCGCACGCCCTACTACATCAACGCCTTCGGCAACGCGGCCTGGATCTTCGTCTGGCACTACCGCATGGTGCCGCTCAGCATGGCGGTGATGCTGCTGATCCTCGTCACGCTCATCGTGATCTTCCTGCGCCTGCGCCGCCTGCCCGCGCCTTCGCGCCGCGAGTTCCTCGCCATCGACGGCCCGTTCAGCCTTTATTTCGGCTGGATCAGCACGGCCACTTTGGTCAATTTCGCGGCGCTGTGCTTCGTCTGGCAGTGGTATCCGTTCGGGTTGACCATGGACCAGTGGGCGCTGGCGACGGTGGTCGCAGCCGGCGCCGTCTACGCCTGGATGGGCGCGCTGACCCGCGATGTCGTCTATTGCCTGGTGTTCGTGTGGGCGGCGTTCGGCGTCTGGACCGGCACGCCCCGCATCACCGAGCCGGTGCAGCTCGCCGCCGGGGCGGGCGCCGTGGTGGTGGTCTTCTCGATCTTCTGGAACCTCGTCAGCCGCTGGAGTCCAGCCAACTGGCGAATGCGCTGAGCACCGGCGCGGTATCGGTCTCGTTGAAGATCTCGTGGTACAGCGCCGGGAAGCGCTGTGCCGTCACCGGCGCTTGCGCCGCCGCTGCCGCCGCCGCGAACGCGTCGCTGCCGCGCGGCGCGACCAGGCGGTCGTCCCCCGCGTAGAGCAGCAGCGTGCGCAGCGGCCAGCGCGCCGCCGCCCCGATGACGCGCGCGCCTTCGGCGGCGACGAACGCGCCCAGCCGCGCGCAGATGCGGTCATGCACCAAGGGGTCGGCCTGGTAGGCCGCGACCACCGCCGGGTCGTGCGACAGGTACTTCGGTTGCAGGCCGTTGCCGAGCGTGAGGTCGGGCGCGATGCGCGGCAGCCAGCCGACCGCCGCGCGTTGCCAGGCCGCCATGTCGACCGCCAGCGCCGGCGAGGACAGCACCAAGCCGTCGGGCTTCAGGAACGCGCGCGCCACCGCGGACGAGGCGATGAGCCCGCCCAAGCTGTGACCCAACACGAAGAACGGCGCGTTGCCGCGCGTCGCGGCGGCGACCTCGGCCAGGTGCTCGAGGTGCTGCGTCTCGCGGGCGAGGTGGCCGCGGCGTCCGCTGGAGCGGCCGTGGCCGTAGAGGTCGTAGCCCCGCACCGCGTAGCCCCGATCGTTCAGCCACTCCGCGAGCGGCGCATACCGGCCCGCATGTTCGCCGAGGCCGTGCACGATGAGCACCGCGCCGCGCGGAGCAGCGCCCGGAGCCGCGCCTGGGCCGAGCGGCCAGTCGCGCAGCGCCAGGGTCTCGCCGTCGGCGGTGCGCAGGACCGGGCTCTCTGGTGCGTCGGTGGTCATCGGCTAGACTCTAGCCATGATCCGGCTGCTTGCCTACCTCGTGCCCGCGACAGCGGCCCTCGGCATGCTGTGGGGCGGCCCCTGGGCCTGGCTCACCGTCATCTTCGTCTACGGCCTCGTGCCGGTGGCTGACGCGCTGGGCAGCGCGGACGCGACCAACCTCGACGATGCGGGCCAACAGCGTGCCGCCGCCTCGCGCTGGGCATCGCTGCCCCTCTACCTCGCGCTGCCCGTGCAGCTCGGCC
>RFTM01000025.1 GCA_009923475.1 Gammaproteobacteria bacterium
GATCACCTGCTCGCCGGACACGCTGCGCACACGGGTGCTCTTGACGCCGATGTGCTCGACCGTGCCCTCGATGTCGTCGACGCGCAGCCAATCGCCCTCGACGAAGGGCTTGTCGAGCGTGATGGACAGCGAGGCCAGCAGGTCGCCGAGTATGGTCTGCACGGCGAGCGCGATCGCGATGCCGCCGATGCCGAGGCCCGCCACCAGGGCCGTGATGTTGACGCCGAGGTTGTCGAGGGCGAGCAGCAGCGCGAGCGCGAAGAGCACGATGCGCGCCACGAACATCAGCACGCTCACCGAGCCGCTCTGGCGGGTGTCACCCTCGGCCTCGAGCCGCGCCTGCCGGTTGCGCAGCATGAACTCGATCATGGCGACGCCCCAGACCGCGGCCTGCAGCCACGCCACCACCACGATCACCGCCGTCGACGCCTTCTCGATGCGGTCGGGCAGCTCGAGGAAGCGCTCGCCCGCGTAGAGCGCCGCGACGAAGATCCACAAGGGCCGCGTGCGCGTGATGAGCAGCAGCACGAGCTGCGCCCAAGGCGGCCGGTCCTCCTTGCGGATGCGGCGCACCCGCGCGATCACCAGCGCGCGGATGAGCGGCAGCAGCACCAGCACGAGGGCGGCCGCAGCCGCAGCCGTCGCCCAAGCGCGCACCGTGTTGCCGAGAAAGACCTCCTCCAACCAACCCATCGATCGCCCTCCCCGCTCAGTCCGGCAGCGGCATGCCGTCGCGGCGATGCGCGCTGCAAAGGCCCGCGATCCGCTGCGCGATGTCCCCGGTCAGCTGCTGCGGCTCGAACCGCCACTCCCAGCATCCCGAGGCGATGCCCGGCGTGTTCATGCGATGCCGGCCGTCGAGCCCGAGCAGGTCCTGCAACGGGATGATCGCCGTGTCCGCCGCGCTCGCGCAGGCCGCGCGCACCAGGTCCCAGTGGACCTCGCTGCCGTCGGCGCCGAGATAGTCGCACAGATGCCGCCGCTCTTCCGCACCCGCGCCCGCCCACCAGCCGACGGTCGTGTCGTTGTCGTGCGTGCCGGTGTACACCACCGTGTCCGTCGCGAGGTTGTGCGGCAGGTGCGGGTTGTCGGCATCGCCGCCCCAGGCGAACTGCAGCACGCGCATGCCCGGAAAGCGGAAGCGACGGCGCAGCGCGTCGACGTCGGGCGTGATCACGCCCAGGTCCTCGGCGACGATGGGCAGCGTCCCGAGCGCGCGCTCCATAGCCTCGAACAGCGCCGCGCCCGGCCCGGGCACCCACTCGCCGCGCACCGCCGTCGGCTCCTCCGCCGCGATGCGCCAACAGGCGGCGAAGCCGCGGAAGTGGTCGATGCGCAGCAGGTCGAAGCGCTCGAGCTCGTGGCGCACGCGGGCCACCCACCACGCATGGCCGTCGGCGGCGTGCGCCTCCCACCGGTAGAGCGGGTTGCCCCAGCGCTGGCCGGTGGGGCTGAAGTAGTCCGGCGGCACGCCCGCGACCGCGACAGGCTCGCCGGCCGCGTCGAGCTCGAACAGCCGCTGATGCGCCCAGGCGTCGGCGCTGTGCGCGGCGACGAAGATGGGCGCGTCGCCGAACAGGCGGACGCCGCGCCGTCGCGCATGGGCCCGCAACGCGGTCCATTGCCGGTCGAAGCGCCACTGCACGAAACGCCGGAACGCGAGGCGCGGAGCGAGCTGCGCGCGGGCGCGGGCCAGCGCCGCAGGGTCGCGGCGCGCGAGGCCGTCCGGCCATCGTTGCCACGGGCGGCCGGCCTGCGCCTCATCGAGCGCCGTGAAGAGCGCGTGGTCCTCGAGCCAAGCCGCATGACGCGCGCAGAACCCGTCGAAATCGCTGCGCGAGGCGCTGTCGGCCCCTCGCATGAAGCGGTCCGCGGCGATCTCGAGGCGCGACAGCCGCCAGACGGCGGTGGACGGATAGTCGACGCGCGTGGCGCTGAACGGCGCCGGCGGCAGCAGTTCATCGGGGCGCAGCCAGCCCTGCTGCGCGAGGTCCTCGAGGTCCACCAAGAGCGGGTTGCCGGCGAACGCCGAGGTGCTCGCGTACGGCGAGTTGCCGGGGCCGACGCCGCCCAGCGGCAACACCTGCCACCATCTTTGACCGGCGTCCGCGAGCCACTCGACGAAGCGGCGCGCGCCGGCGCCGAGGTCGCCGCAACCGTGGGGACCCGGCAACGAGGTCGGGTGCAGCAGCACCCCGCAGGCGCGCGGCAGGTTCAAACGACCGCCTCCAGCACGACCAGGCATCCGTCCTCGACGCTGAATCCACCTTCGCGGTCGGCTCCGATCTCCGGCTCCTGCGGCAGACCTTCGGGCAGCGCGCTGTCGAGCCGCAGCGACCAGCGCCCCGGCGGCAGTCGGAAGACCCGCGCGCCGGGTCCGGCGTTGACCAGCAGCAGCAAGGCGCCGCGGCGCGGACCCGCATCGCGCCCCGGTCGTCCGATCAGCACCATGAGCGTCCGGTCCGAGGCATGCCAAGCGTCGGCATCGAGCGGCCGGCCGTCGGCGTCGGCCCAGGACACGTCGCGCAGGTCCTCGCCGTCGGGCTCGCCGTCGTACCAACGGTCGGCGAAGGGCAGCCGCTCGCGGCGCAAGCGCGCGACGCGCGCGACGAAGGCGGCGAGCGGACCGTCGGCCCGCTCCCAATCCAGCCAACTGGTGGCGTTGTCCTGGCAGTAGGGGTTGTTGTTGCCCTGCTGCGTATGGCCGAGCTCGGCGCCCGCGGCGAGCATCGGCGTGCCCTGCGCGAGCAGCAGCGTCGCGAGCAGGGCGCGCTGCGCCCGCGCCCGCGCCCGGAGCACGCCCGGGTCGTCGGTCTCGCCGTCGACGCCGAAATCAGTGCCGTGCTCGTGGGCATGGCCGTCGCGGTTGCCCTCGCCGTTGGCCTCGTTGCGCCGATGGCGGTAGGTGACGAGGTCGCGCAGCGTGAAGCCGTCGTGCGAGACGACATAGTTGAGCGAATCGCAGGGGTCGCGGCCCGGGCGGTGGAAGATGTCGCTGGACGCGCACAGCCGTCGCGCGAACTCGCCGCGCGTGGCTTCGCGACGCAGCCACCAGCGCCGCATGTCGTCGCGGAACCGGTCGTTCCATTCGGACCAACCGGCGGGAAAGGCGCCGAGCTGGTAGCCGCCCGGGCCGACGTCCCAAGGCTCGGCGATGAGCCGCAGGCCATTGAGCAGCGGATCCTGGGCGATGGCCTGGAACAGCGGCGCGCGCGGCGAATAGCCGTGCTCGTCGCGCGCCAACGCCGGCGCCAGGTCGAAACGGAAACCGTCGACGCCCATCTCGCCCGCCCAGAAGCGCAGGCTGTCCATCACGAACTGCAACACCCGCGGCCGCCGCAGGTCGAGCACGTTGCCGCAGCCGGAGTCGTTCACGTAGCGCCCCGGATCCTCGGGCTTGAGGCGGTACCACGACGCGTTGTCGAGGCCGCGCCAGGACAGCGTCGGTCCGTGCTCGTCGCTCTCGCAGGTGTGGTTGAACACCACGTCGAGGATCACCTCGATGCCGGCGTCGTGCAGCGCGCGCACCATCGAGCGGAACTCCTCGCGCACGGCGCGACCGTCGCCCCGGGCGGCCGCGTAGCGGGGCTCCGGGCAGAAGAAGCCGAGCGTGTTGTAACCCCAATGATTGACGAGGCCGCGCGCCGTGAGGGCGGGCTCGTCCATGTGCTGCGCCACGGGCAGCAGGCTCACCGCCGTGACACCGATGCGCTGCAGGTGGCCGATCGCAGCGGGATGCGCGAGCCCGGCATAGGTGCCGCGCAGCGCCTCCGGGACCTGCGGATGCCGCCGGGTGAACCCCTTGACGTGCAGTTCGTAGAGCACGAGGTCCTCGCGCGCATGCAGCGGACGGTGGCGCGGCGGCGGCGCGGCCTCGTCGTGGACCACGCGCGCCAGCGGCATCCCGCCGGGCGACAGGACGATCTCGCGCGCCCAAGGATCGAGCAGCACCCGTTCCCCGTCGAAGCGCTGCCCTTCCTCGGGCCGCCACGGCCCGTAGGCGCGCAAGCCGTAGACGAGGCCCGGCCCGACGCCGGACAGGCGTCCGTGCCAGACATCGCGGCTGCGCCCCGGCAGCGGCAGGCGCCAGAGTTCGCGCTCGCCCGCCTCATCGAAACCGCAGACCTCGATGCGCTCCGCATGCGCGGAGAACACCGCGAATTCGACGCCCGCGCCGTCCCATCGGGCGCCCATCGGCGACGGCCGACCGGGCTCGATCCGGGGTGTCGCGCCGTTCATGGCAGCCGCTCGAGGAACACCGTCGCGAGCGGCGGCAGCGTCAGCACGACGCTGCAGGGCCGGCCGTGCGCGCCCACCGCCTCGGCGCGCGCCTCGCCGAACGGCGTCCCCTGGTCGCTGCCACCGTAGTGGCGCGAGTCGGTGTTGAGCGCCTCGCGCCACACGCCGTCCCGCGGCACGCCGACCCGGTAGCCATGATGCACGGTCGGCGTGAGGTTGCAGACCACGAGCAGCGTGTCGTCGGCAGACCGGCCATGGCGCAGGAAGGTGTAGACGGACGCGTCACGCGCGCCGGCGTCGATCCACTCGAAACCGCCCGGCTCGCCGTCGCGCTGGTGCAGCGCGCCCCGGCCGCGATAGAGCCGGTTCAGGTCGCGCACCAGGCGCTGCACGCCGGCATGCGCGGGCTGGTCGAGCAGCGCCCAGTCCAGCGACGAATCGTGGTCCCACTCGCGCGGCTGCGCGGACTCGCAGCCCATGAAGAGCAGCTTGCGGCCCGGATGCCCGAACATGAACCCGAGGTAGGCGCGCAGGTTGGCGAAGCGCTGCCACGGGTCCCCCGGCATGCGGCCGAGCAGCGAGCCCTTGCCGTGCACCACCTCGTCGTGGCTGATCGGCAGCGTGAAATGCTCGCTGAAGGCGTACACGAGGCCGAAGGTCATCTCGTCGTGGTGCCATCGCCGGTGCACCGGGTCGCGCGCGATGTAGCGCAGCGTGTCGTTCATCCAGCCCATGTTCCACTTGTGGTGGAAGCCGAGCCCGCCCGCATGCACGGGCTGCGTCACGCCCGGGAAGGCCGTCGACTCCTCGGCGATGGTCACCGCCTGCGGACGCTGCGCGCCCACGACCTCGTTGACCTCGCGCAGGAACGCGATGGCCTCGAGGTTCTCGCGGCCGCCGTGCACGTTCGGCACCCACTCGCCCTCGCGTCGGCTGTAGTCCCGGTAGAGCATCGACGCCACGGCATCCACCCGCAGCCCGTCGGCGCCGAAGCGTTCCAGCCAGTAGAGCGCGTTGCCGACGAGGAAGTTGCGCACCTCGCGCCGCCCGAAATTGAAGATGAGCGTGCCCCAGTCGGGATGCGAGCCCTCGCGCGGGTCGGCGTGCTCGTAGAGCGCCGTGCCGTCGAAGCGCGCGAGGCCATGCGCATCGGCGGGGAAATGCGCCGGCACCCAATCGAGGATGACGCCGAGCCCCGCGGCATGCGCGCGCGCGATGAAGCGGCGCAGGCCCATGGGCTCGCCGTGCCGTGCGGTCGGCGCGTAGAGCCCGGTCGGCTGGTAGCCCCAGGAGCCGTCGAAGGGATGCTCGCTGACCGGCAGCAGCTCGATGTGCGTGAAGCCGAGGTCCACGACGTAGGGGATCAGCTCGTCCGCGAGCGCATCCCAATCTTTGAACGGCCGCTGCGGATCGCCGTCGCGGCGCCACGATGCGGCATGCACCTCGTAGATGCTGAACGGCGCGTCGTGGGCGTTGGCGAGCCGCCGGCCCTCGTCCGGCGGCACCGGCGGCGGCAGCGCCGCGACGATGCTGGCGGTGGCCGGCCGCAGCTCCGCGCGCCGCGCATAAGGGTCCGCTTTCTGGGGCAGCACGGTCCCGTCGCGGGCGCGGACCTCGAACTTGTAGCGCGCGCCCGGGCCCACGCCCGGCAGGAAGACCTCCCACACGCCGCAGCCCGGATGCCGTCGCATCGGGAAGCGGCGGCCGTCCCAGTGGTTGAAATCGCCCACCACGCTGACGCGCGAGGCATCAGGCGCCCATACCGAGAAACGCGTGCCCGCGACGCCGAGGCAGCTCGCGGGCTCCGCGCCCAGGGCTTCGTAGGGCCGCCGATGGCTGCCTTCGGCGAGCAGCCAAAGATCGAGGTCGCCGAGCAGCGGCGGGAACCGGTAAGGGTCCTCGAGCAGGTCGGTCTCGCCGCTGCGCCACCGCACCTGCAGGCGATAGGACTCCGCCTGCTCGCCGGGGATCAGGCCCTCGAAAAACCCCGCCGGGTCGCGCAGGCCGAGCTCGCCGCAGGGCGAGCCGTCATCGGCGCAGACCGCCGTGACGCGGGATGCGCCCGGCAGGAAGGCGCGCAGCGCGCAGAGGCCGCCCGCGGCGCGATGCGGCCCGAGGACCGCGAACGGATCGCCATGACGGCCCTCGCAGATCGCCGCGACTTCGGCGGACGACGCGTTCACGGCAGCGGGCGTACGCGCCAGATGCGCTCCGCATAGTCGCGGATGCTGCGGTCCGACGAGAACGCGCCCATGCCCGCCACGTTGAGGATGGCGCTGCGGACCCACGCGTCGCGGTCGCGATAGCGCCGGTCGACGCGGTGCTGCGCCTCGATGTACGAGGCGTAGTCCGCGAGCAGCAGGTAGTGGTCGCCGCCCCAGAGCAGGGCGTGCACGAGGCCCTGGTGGCGCGCCGGCTCCTCGGGCGAGAACGCGCCGCCGGCGACCGCGTCGAGCGCGGCGCGCAACGCGTCGTCCGCCGCATAGCGCGCCATCGGGTCGTGGCCCGCGAGCCGCAGCGCCGCCACCTCGGGCGTGCGCAGGCCGAAGATGAAGATGTGCTCGTCGCCCACATGCTGGCGGATCTCGATGTTGGCGCCGTCGTCGGTGCCGATGGTCAGCGCGCCGTTGAGCGCGAGCTTCATGTTGCCGGTGCCGGAGGCCTCGGTGCCCGCGGTCGAGATCTGCTCGGAGAGGTCGGCCCCCGGCATCACCTGCTCGGCGACCGACACCGAATAGTTCGGCAGGAACACCACCTTGAGCCGGTCGCGCGTGCGCGGATCGGCGTTGATCGTGCGCGCGACATCGTGGATGAGGTGGATGACGGCCTTGGCCGCCGCATAGGACGACGCGGCCTTGCCGGCGAAGATGACGGTGCGCGGCGTCGGGTCGGCCCAGGGGCCCGCGGCGGGATGCCCGAGCATCGCCTGCCATCGCGAGACCACGTGCAGCACGTTGAGCAGCTGGCGCTTGTACTCGTGGATGCGCTTGACCTGCACGTCGAACAACGACGCGGGGTCGACCAAGGTGCCGGTGCTGCGCGCGATGTAGGCGGCGAGCCGGGCCTTGTTGGCCTGCTTCACGGCGTGGAAGTCGTCGCGGAAGCCAGCATCGTCGACGCGGGCGCGCAGCGCGCCGAGACGGTCGAGGTCGGTGCGCCAGGCCTCGCCGAGCGCGCCGTCGAGCAGCCCCGCGAGGCCGCGGTTGGCCTGCGCCACCCAGCGCCGCGGCGTCACGCCGTTGGTGACGTTGGTGAAGCGCTCGGGCCAAAGCCGCGAGAAATCGCGGAAGATGGTCTGCACCAGCAGGTCGGAGTGCAGCGCCGATACGCCGTTCACCGCATGGCTGCCGACGATGGACAGGTGCGCCATGCGCACGCGCCGCTCGCCGTGCTCGTCGATGAGCGAGAGCCGCGCGATCATCGCGGGATCGTCCGGGAAGCGCTCGGCCGCATGGTCGAGCAGCTGCTGGTTGATGCGGTAGATGATCTCGAGATGGCGCGGCAGGACGTGCTGCACCAGCGACACGGGCCAGGTCTCGAGCGCCTCGGGCATCAGCGTGTGGTTGGTGTACGAGAAGGTGCGGCGCGTGATGTCCCAGGCATCCGCCCACACGAAGCCGTGCTCGTCGCAGAGCAGGCGCATGAGCTCGGCGACGCCGATCGCCGGGTGCGTGTCGTTGAGGTGGATGGCGACCCCGTCGGCGAGCCCCTCCAGCGAACCGTGCTCGGCGAGATGGCGCGCGAGGATGTCCTGCAGCGACGCCGAGACGAAGAAGTACTCCTGCCTCAGCCGCAGCTCGCGCCCGGCGGGCGTGCTGTCGTTGGGGTACAGCACCCAGGAGATGTTCTCGTACTCGTTCTTGAACATCGCGGCGCGCGCGTAGTCGCCGCTGTTGAACGCGGCGAGGTCGATCTGCTCGGGCGCCGTCGCGCGCCAGAGCCGCAGCGTGCTGACATGCGGGGTGCCGTGGCCCGGCACCACGACGTCATGCGCGCGGGCCAGCACCTCGCCCGCGGGCTGCCAGACCGTGCGGCGCCCCTCGTGCACCACCCGGCCGCCGAAACCGACGCGGAAGCTCGTGCCGGGGCGCTGGAACTCCCAGGGCGTGCCGTTGGCGAGCCAGGGATCCGGGTACTCGACCTGCCGGCCGTCCTGGATCTCCTGCATGAACATGCCGTGCTCGTAGCGGATGCCGTAGCCCATCGACGGCAGGCCGAGGGTGGCCATGGAGTCGAGGAAGCAGGCGGCGAGCCGCCCGAGACCCCCGTTGCCGAGGCCGGGGTCCGCTTCCTGCTCCGCGACCTCCTCGAGCTGCCGGGCATGGCGGCCGAGCTCCCGGGCCACCGGGGCCTGCAGGTCGAGCGCGTCCAGCGAGTTGGCGAGGCTGCGCCCGACCAGGAACTCCATCGAGAGGTAGCAGACCCGGCGCGCCTTGCCGGTGCGTTCACGGGCCTGGGTCTCGACCCAGCGGCGCGACAGCTCGCGGCGGGCCGCATGGGCGGCCGCGCCCAGCAGGTCGCGCGGAGTCGCCTCTGCGGGCGCCACGCCCACCTCGTGCAGCAACAGGGCATCCAGGTCGGGGGCGGCGGAGGGCGGTGGGGGCATGGCGTACGGTGAAGATGCGTAACGGAGCCGTGTCGGAGGACTATCATACTTGGGTTCGGCGCCACCGACCCGCCCCGGGAGACCCGCGATGATCTCCAACGACCTCGCCACCAGCCTCGACCTTCCCCGTCGCGCGGTGGCGCTCGTGCTCGCCGGCGGACGCGGCAGCCGCCTGCTCAACCTCACCGACCGCCGCGCCAAGCCGGCGGTCTATTTCGGCGGCAAGTTCCGCATCATCGACTTCGCGCTCTCCAACTGCCTCAACTCCGGCATCCGTCGCATCGGCGTGCTGACGCAGTACAAGAGCCACAGCCTGATGCGCCACATCCAGCGCGGCTGGGGCTACCTCAAGGGCGAACTCAATGAATTCGTCGACGTGATGCCGGCGCAGCAGCGGCTCGACGAGTCGAACTGGTACCAGGGCACGGCCGACGCCGTCCACCAGAACCACGACATCATCAACAGCTTCCGCAGCAAGTACCTCGTGGTGCTGGCGGGCGACCACATCTACAAGATGAACTACGCGCTGGCGCTCGCCGACCACGTGAAGCACGGCCGCGAGGTCACGGTCGCCTGCATCGAAGTGCCGCGGCGCGACGCCACCGCCTTCGGCGTGATGGCGGTCGACGGCGACGACGTCATCACCGACTTCGTCGAGAAGCCGCACGACCCGCCCACCATCCCCGGCAAGCCCGACCGCTCGCTCGCCAGCATGGGCGTGTACATCTTCAACACCGACTGGCTGCTCAGGGAGCTCGCGCGCGACGCCGACGACCCGCAGTCCAGCCACGATTTCGGCAAGGACATCATCCCCAAGGCCGTGCGCGAGCGCCGCGCCGTGGCGCACCGCTTCGAGGACAGCGCGGTCGGCACGCGCGAGGGCGAGCCGCCCTACTGGCGCGACGTCGGCACCATCGACGCCTATTGGGACGCCAACATCGACCTCACCGCCACCGACCCGCAGCTCAACCTCTACGACGACCGCTGGCCGATCTGGACCTACCAGCCGCAGCTGCCGCCGGCGAAGTTCGTGCACAACATGGGCGACCGGCGCGGCGTCGCCATCGAGTCGCTGGTGTCGGGCGGCTGCATCGTCTCGGGCCACGTCGAACGCTCGCTGATGTTCTCGGGGGTGCGCGTGCACTCCTATTCGCACGTGCACTGGAGCGTGCTGCTGCCGAACGTGCAGGTCGGGCGCGGCGCGCGCGTGACGCGGGCGGTCGTCGACCGCGGCTGCTTCATCCCCGACGGCATGGTCATCGGCGAGGATCCCGAGCACGACGCCAAGCGCTTCGTCTGCACCGACACCGGCATCACCCTCGTCACCCGCGAGATGCTGCAACGCCTCGGCGCCTGAGACCTCCCCGATGACGACGCCCATCGCCCCGCCGCTGCGCGTGCTGCACGCCGCCGCCGAGATCTTCCCCCTGGTCAAGACCGGCGGGCTCGCCGACGTGGTCGGCGCGCTGCCACCGGCGCTGGCCGCCGCGGGCGCCGACGTGCGGCTGCTGCTGCCCGGCATGCCGGCGATCCTCGATGCGGTCGCGCGGCCGCGCAAGATCGCGGAGTTCGGGCCGGCGTTCGGCGCCGCGCGGGTCGTGCTGCGCCTCGGCCGCTTCAAGGGCGGCGCAAAGGGCGTCGCCGACAGCGAGGGCGTGCCGGCCTACATCATCGACGCGCCGTGGCTCTACGCGCGCGAAGGCGGACCTTACCAGGGGCCCGACGGCAAGCCCTGGGACGACAACCTCCAAAGATTCGCGCTGCTCGGCTGGGTCGCGGCGCAGGTCGCGGCGGGCGGGCTCGACCCGGCGTGGCAGCCCGACATCCTGCACGCCCACGATTGGCATGCGGCGCTAGGCTGCAGCTACCTGCACGCCAACCCCGGCGCCGCCGCGCGCAGCGTGTTCACCGTGCACAACCTCGCCTATCAGGGCCTCTTCCCGCAGGGCGATTTCCCCCTGCTCGGGTTGCCGCAGCGCCTGATGCACCCGGACGGCCTCGAGTTCCACGGCTGGCTGTCGTTCATGAAGGGCGGCCTCGTGCATGCCGACCGCATCACCACCGTCAGCCCGACCTACGCGCGCGAGATCACGACGCCCGAGTTCGGTTGCGGCGTCGAAGGCGTGCTGCAGGCCCGCGCCGCCGACCTGTCGGGCATCCTGAACGGCGTCGACCCGGCGCATTGGGATCCCGCGACCGACCGTGCGCTCGCCGCGCGCTACAGCGCAGCGGACCTCTCCGGCAAGGCGAAGTGCAAGGCCGCGCTGCAGCGCGAGTTCGGCCTGCGGACCCGCGCCGATGCGCCGCTCATCGGCGTGGTGAGCCGGCTGTCCGGGCAGAAGGGCCTCGATCTCGCGCTCGCCGCCCTGCCGGCGCTGCTCGCCGAGGGCGCGCAGCTCGCGCTGCTCGGCAGCGGCGACGCGGCGCTCGAGCGGGCGTTCCTCGAAGCGGCCACGGCGCATGCGGGCGAGGTCGGCGTGCGCATCGGCTACGACGAGACGCTCGCGCACCGCGTCATCGCCGGCGCGGACATCATCCTCGTGCCGTCGCGTTTCGAGCCCTGCGGCCTCACGCAGCTCTACGGCATGCGTTACGGCACCCTGCCGCTGGTACGCCGCGTCGGCGGCCTCGCCGACACCGTCGACGAGGCG
>RFTM01000241.1 GCA_009923475.1 Gammaproteobacteria bacterium
GGCGCGGCGAGGAAGAGCGGCAGCTCGGCGAGCGCGAGGCGGGTGGCGGGGTCGTCCGCATGCCGGGGGCCTTCCCGCAGGGCCCGCCGCAGCAGCGCGTCCTGCGCATCATCGGACGCGCAGAGCGCGATGGTGACCGCGGTGAGCGCCGAGGCGGAGAGGGGCAGTTCGATGCTGCCGCCCGCGACCGAGCCCTCGGATGAGGTCAGTCGCAGCACCAGGCGGTCGGCGCTACGGTGCAGGTCGATGACGGAGAGCGGCGCAGGCGGGGGCGCGACGGCTGCGCGGAGCGGCGCGGTGCCGGTCCCGCCGATGACGGGATCCGGAACGCCGTTGTCCAAGGACTGCATGGGCCCATAAAATTCCATGCATGGGCGTTCCCGACAACCTGCCGAAAGTCACACGGACCCCGGGCATCCTGCGCCGTCGTGCGCCCTTCCTCGCGCCGTTCTGGGTGGCCGGCGTGTCGGCGCTCGCCGGGCTCGCGTTCCTGTTCATCGTCGGCAAGGCGACGATCGCCATCGCGGGCGAGACCACCACGGTGATCGTGTTGCGGCACGCGGAGAAAATGGCGGAGCCTGCGGACGATCCGGCGCTGAGCCCGGTGGGCATCGCCCGCGCCGAGCGGCTCGCGACCCTCCTTGGCTCCACACAGATCGCCGCGGTGTACGCGAGCGACACGCGTCGTGCGCAGCAGACGGCCGCTGCGCTCGCGGCGCGGCGGGGGCTGCCGGTGACCGTCCGCGACGGCAGGGACGTGCGCGGCCTGCTCGAAGAGATCGGAGCCCGGCAGGTCGGCCGTACGGTCGTCGTGGTCGGGCATTCGGACACGGTCCCCGCGATCGTCGCGGCTCTCACGCGCGGTCGGAATCGCGTGACGCTCGTGGAGGGTGAGTTCGACCGGCTGTTCATCGTCACCGTCACCCGGTTCGGCCCGCCCGCCATGACCGAGTTGCGCTACTGAGACTGTTCATCCATACAGCCCCTTGTCCGCAGAGGTCCTTCCGTAATCCGGGCGCGGTGCTAGAATCGCCGCCCTCGTGTGGGGCGGTAGCTCAGCTGGGAGAGCGTCGCGTTCGCAATGCGAAGGTCGAGGGTTCGATCCCCTTCCGCTCCACCATCTTTCCCCGCCCGCCACGGCTCGCGTCGCCGCCCCCGTAGCTCAGTGGATAGAGCGACCGCCTCCTAAGCGGTAGGTCGTCGGTTCAACTCCGGCCGGGGGCGCCATACCCTTCATGCCACATCGGGCTCCCCCCTTCCGTTAGACTACGCGCCCTTCGAAACGGTACCCGGGGGTCGGTTTTTTCATGGGCGCCACGCGCGGCGAGCAGCTCGCCACTTCCGCTCTGTACGGCGGCAACGCCGACTACGTCGAATCGCTTTTCGAGCAGTATCTGGCCGACCCGGCCAGCGTCGACCCGCACTGGCGGGAGTACTTCGGCACGCTTCCCCGGCCCTCGGGTCCGGAGCCCTCCCACCGCGGCATCCAGACGGCCATCGCGCAGCGCGCCAAGGTGGCGCGCGATGCGGGCGGTGCCGTGGTCGCCGCCTCGGGCGATGCCGACCTCAGCGCGAAGCAGGGCGCGGTGTCGCGGCTTGTCCAGATCTACTCCAACCGCGGCCACCTCATCGCGCGCCTCGATCCGCTCGGCCTGGTCCGCCGCGAGCGGCCGCGGGTCCTCGACCTCGGGTATTTCGGGCTGACCGAGGCGGACCTCGACCTCGTGTTCCTCACCGGCAGCCGCACCACCGACCTGCCGCAACGCGCGAGGCTGCGCGAGATCATCGCGATGCTCGAGCGCGTCTACTGCGGCACGGTGGGCGCGGAGTTCGCGCACGTCTCGGACACCGACGAGCGGCTTTGGCTGCAGGACGAGTTCCAGTCGGGCCGCATGAACCACCGGTTCTCGGCCGAGGAGCGCCGCAACATCCTGTGGCAGCTCACCGCCGCCGAGGGCCTGGAGCGCTACCTGCACACCAAGTACGTCGGCCAGAAGCGCTTCTCGCTGGAGGGCGGCGATGCGCTGATCCCGCTGCTCGATGACGCGATCCAGACGGGCGGCTCGCTCGGCGCCGAGGAGTTCGTCATCGGCATGGCGCACCGCGGCCGGCTCAACGTGCTCGTCAACGTGCTCGGCAAGGCGCCTTCCGTGCTGTTCTCCGAGTTCGAGGGCAAGTACGACACGGCGCACCTCAAGGGCTCGGGCGACGTGAAGTACCACAAGGGCTTCTCGGCGGACCTGCGCACCGCAGGCGGCAACGTGCACGTGGCGCTCGCCTTCAACCCCTCGCACCTCGAGGTGGTCAACGCGGTGGTCGAAGGGTCGGTGCGCGCGCGCCAGGAGCGTCGCGACGACGCCAGGGGCGAGCGCGTGGTGCCGATCCTCATCCACGGCGACGCCGCCTTCGCCGGGCAGGGCGTCGTCATGGAGACGCTGCAGCTGTCGCAGGCGCGCGGCTACAGCACGGGCGGCACGCTGCATCTCGTGGTCAACAACCAGGTGGGCTTCACCACCTCGCGTCCCGAGGACGCACGCTCCACGATGTACTGCTCGGACATCGCGAAGATGCTCGAGGCGCCCATCTTCCACGTGAACGCCGACGATCCCGAGGCGGTCGTGTTCGTCACCCGCCTCGCCATGCGCTACCGCATGAAGTTCCACAAGGACGTCGTCATCGACCTCGTCTGCTACCGGCGCCTCGGCCACAACGAGGCGGACGAGCCCTCGGCCACGCAGCCGGTGATGTACTCGGCGATCCGCAAGCACCCGACGGCGCGCAAGATCTACGCCGACCGCCTCGTCGCCGACGGCGTGATGACCTCGTTCGAGGCGGACGGTCTCGTCGAGGAGTACCGCGCCGGCCTCGACGACGGCCGGCCGCAGGCGCGCGCCTCGCTCGGGCTCATCGGCAACAAGTACACGGTCGATTGGAGCCAGTACACCGAGATCGATTGGGGCCGCAAGCTGCCCACCGGCGTCGAGGCCAAGCGCCTTGCCGCGCTCGGCGCGCGCATCACGACCGTGCCCGAGGGCTTCACGCTGCACCCGCGCGTGCAGCAGGTCGTCGCCAACCGCCAGAAGATGATGGCCGGGGAGATGCCGCTCGATTGGGGCTGCGCCGAGACCCTGGCCTACGCGAGCCTGCTCGAGGACGGCTATGCCGTGCGCCTGTCGGGCCAGGATTGCGGCCGCGGCACCTTCTTCCATCGCCATGCCGTATGGCACCACCAGCAGACCGGCGAGACCTTCGTGCCCCTGCAGCACATCGCCGAACGGCAACCGCGCTTCCAGGTGATCGACTCCGTGCTCTCCGAAGAGGCGGTGATGGGCTTCGAGTACGGCTACTCGACCACCGATCCCGGCGTGCTCGTCATCTGGGAGGGCCAGTTCGGCGACTTCGCGAACGGCGCGCAGGTGATCATCGACCAGTTCATCGTCTCGGGCGAATCGAAGTGGGGCCGTTACTCGGGCCTCACGCTGTTCCTGCCGCACGGCTACGAGGGGCAGG